>JACPEY010000014.1 GCA_016183245.1 Candidatus Daviesbacteria bacterium | reverse complement strand
TTCAACTTTGTATTCAATCTCCGGTTCAATCCTGCTTTTAAATTCCCCCACATTTTCTAAAGGCCTGTTAAAAGTTATTTCTATTGCTTCTGCTCCGGAAACAATATTTTCATCCAAAGGATCAGGTTTAGTGGAAATAATTTGGGGTTTGTCTGTTGGACTGATTTGGGTAGATTGAGGATTGTTGGTAGGAGAAACTGAAGGCTTAGGTTTACGGGAATTTACCAGCAGGATAATACTGATTAAGATGATACTTACAACTAAGATAGCTAAAAATTTTTGTTTTAAAGTCAAATTGTTTTTCATGGGCCTGGTGCTTCACCTTCGTAAGGTTGTATATCTTCCCCCCATTGTTGTAAATAAGTATTGGTACTGGTAGGGATGAAAATTTGAATTTCAACAATATCTTCTGATTTGGTGTCACCAATCAGCGCGATTCCTTTGCCGGCAAAAATATAGGTAGTGTATGCAATTCCGTAAAATTTTGATCCTACTATTTCCTTTTCTGGATTTCCGTAAACTCTTTTATAATAATCGAGTGAATACTTTTCCAAATTGTCCTCCATCTTGATGAATCTCTCGAAGACAGTAATGCCGTTTCGAGTGATTACTATATTATCACGTGCATTTAATTTTGATATGAAGGAGTATTGGGTTTTACCATCTGGCAGAATACTAATTCTTTTTAAATCAGGGCGGCGTTTCAAATTTTCATCAGTTGTTACGCCGACAATACTGATTAAATCTGGGTAGACATTACTTTGAGAAACTTTAGCTGTTGGGCTTGGATTGAAAATTATAACAGGTGGCGATTGATAAGGTTGTTGAGGTTTGTTTACCAATATGATTCCTGAGGCTATAATTAATAGAATCATCAAAGCAATAATTATAATGTATTGTTTTTTTGTGAAAATATTTTGAAATAACCCCATATTTAAGTTCCTCCACATAATATTTTATTAGCCAGTTGGTAATAATCAGCATTTTCAGGCTTGCTATAAGGAATTGTAGAATTAGTATGCTTAATGCTTGTTTGTTCTGAGACACTAGGATTTAAGTAATAAGTGAGCATCTCAGGATAATTCTCTGTTACATCAGTTGCGCCGTAAGATGTAACTGCATGGATGCTACCAGAGGAAGGCTTATAAAGATTTAAGTGTTCGGTTTTCATAGCATTAGCTCCAGTGTAATGATAAACTATATGACCCAGTTCATGTATTAATACAACCTTAAATGCTGTTTCATTAGCAATATTACAAAAAGTTATATTGTTACAACTTATTTGCGCGCAATCGCCTGTTTTGTTAATCATAATAGGGTTGGTACTGCTTATTCCGCAACTATTATAATCCTTAATAAGTTTTAAAAAGTTACTTCCAGATATATCCCACAATTTTTCCCAGGTCCACCGCAATTCCTGTGCAGAAAAATTAGTCATTTTAATGCCAAATTGTTGCTGAATGGCAGCTTGCAATTGTGGGTCAGGAATGGTTTCTGATTCTTTGGACGAATTTGGATGCTGGTCCAGACATCATCTGCATAATTAAAAGGGCCAGTGTTGGAGTTAGGATACAAAATATCGCCGTAGTAAGTACGGACAAGAGTTTCAATTGCTTTTCTATCATTAGTCCAGGCCGTATCCCATTTTGTCCCATCACCTAGTCCTAATTTATTCATTTTTTTCAGAATCCAACCTCCTCCGACAATAATACTGGTTCTCGGATCACAATAATCTGCTGTAGTCATAGTGGAAACCGTTTTACCTACCAGTTTGGCTCCGGCATCAATGCAGTCATCGCAACTTGCCGGATCTCCCCTTGCAGAAGTTGTCCCCGGAGGCTGAATTTGCATAATTCCCAGCGCCTTAGTAGGGCTCTCCGCACAATTAGCAGCATAATTGGTAATTTGGTCATCAGACATGCCGGATGTAGATGGGGATTCTACCCTGATAAAAGCTGCAAGGACTACTGGCGGGATATTTGCTTTTTGGGCAGCTTCTTGAATATAGCTTAACAATAGATTGCTTTTAAAACTGGTTTCTTTGGGATTATGATCACCTCTGGTGAATTTACACTGGCTGATGTCGGAAGAGCCTGTAGGGATTCCGCCGCCTGTTGTTGTTCCCGGCTGGTTGGCTCCTGTAAAGCCTAATATTCCTACTCCTAGAAAAGCCAGCAAGCCCAGTAATGCCCATTTTCCGCGGCTTTTGCCGACTTTGCCGAGCGAAGAAACACCTCCTCCTCTGCCTTTGCCAAACCTGCCCATCTTTCCAAAAATACTACTGCTTCCGCCTCCCCCAAATCTTCCCAGGTTGGCAATGCTTCCGCCGCTGTTTAAAACCCCCATCCCCGCTCTTGCTCCGGCATTATATACACCGGGCAGGCCGGTATGAACAATTCCATTCCCTATTCCTTTGACCATTCCTCCAAGACCACGGATTATTCTACTGGAGTTTATTTTGATAAAAGGATTTGCAGCAGAAGCCAGGTTTTGTACTTTTTTAAAGCCGGAGGAAAAAGAGGATTTAAAGGCTGAAAAGTTCAATCCTGAGGGTGTTTGGAAAACCTGCTGAACTGGTTTCTGTTGAACTGGTTTAATACGAGAGGCAGATTCAGGTAATGAATCAGGTTTTGCAGTGGCATTGGCTGTCAGCCTGTTGCCTTTAGCAGTTGCAGGTCCTACCCGTTCTGCCTCCAGTCGGTCTATCTTTGAAGTAGCAGATATGCCCGTTCCAGCCCCGCCCTCCATTCCTGATGCATGAGGAACATCATGGATAACAACAGGAGGTTTAGTGAAAGTAATAGAGGGAGCAGAGGGCATAGAGGGAAGTCCGGCCGGCATGCCTCCGGCAGAAGCACCTGTTGTTGCTTCTGTTGGTGATGCCTGTTCAGTCGGTATCTCCCCTGCGGCTGGTTGTTTGTAAACTTCTGTTGCAACGGTTTCTTCCCCTAATGCTTGTGACAATTCAAGCTGCTGGGCTGAGGATAACCTCCTTAAAACTGCATTCCTGATTTTATTCCTTTTATAAGGATCTGCTAAGTACTTCACTAGAAAATTATTGTCTTTAAGTTTTTCTTCTGGCAGGTCGGAAAAAAGATCAGGAAATTTAGAACGCAGGATATCCAGGGTGCTGATTTTTTCTTCTGTTGTTAATATTCTTCTTGGAGAAGCTGCAGGGGATTTTTGAGGGTAAAGTTCTGAAAGCAGCAACTTGAGCCGTTCAAGCTCTAAAGTACTTAAATCGATCATAAGTTTAGTGTTTAAATCAGTTTAACTTAAATATTTTTTATTGTCATCCATTTTGCCTTGCCAATATTTCCTGCGGATTAGTGGTAATCAGCTGGTGTTCCTGCGGGGAGGCTACCACCCTCATGGCCACATGAGTATTGCCTGCAAAAAATATTCCCTCCCCTACACCTTCTGACATCAAAAGCCTTTGTTCTCCTTCTGATAAGTTGAAAACATGGGCCAGAAGGTCAATTGAGGCCGGGGCCTGTTTTAAAAGAATTTGGATGGAGGAGTTGGAAATTATCTCTTTGCCCCTTTCAGTGGCTAAGAAATCTTCAATATCCTGGGTAATGGTAGTTAAGCCCAGATAATACTTCCTGGCCCTTTTGGCTATATCTACCAGAAAATCAGCCGAATCCTGGGTTCGCATCAAATACCAGGCCTCATCTACAATCAAAATCCTTCTTTTTAACTTGCCCCTGATTTTAGTCCAGACATAATCTAAAATCATATGAATTGCCAGAGGCCGGAGCTGGTCCGGCAGGTCCCGGACTGAAAATACTGTAAATGAGTTGGATAAATCAATGTTGGACTGGGCAGAGAAAATGCCGGTGAGCGACCCTTTAATAAATTTTTCCAGTCTGGCAGCAAGCTCGGCAGCAGCAGCTTCTTCCATTCCGATTAAAACTTTATACAAATCTTCCATTAAAGGCGGAATTTTATTTTGGGTCTTAGGATCATCTGTGATGCCTTTTAACTGGTAGGTCTGTTTTAAGGAACGGTCTAAGATGGCAGCTTCCTGGGCATTTAAGTTTCCCAAAACAATTTTTAAAAAGCTGGTTAATGATAAAATCTTCCGGCCCAACTCGTTCTCGCCCGGGTTTAACTCTCCTGACATATCAAAAGGATTGATCTTAACCGGGGATGAGGCAGAAAAATTAATATATTCCCCGCCTACGGCTTGTGAGAGCGGTAAATATTCCTGTTCAGGGTCAATGACAATAATTTCTGCCCCAAACATCAACGACCTTAAAGCTTCCAGTTTAACCAAATAGCTTTTTCCTGCTCCGGCTTTGGCAAAAATAACTGAGTTGGCGTTCTCTAAAGAGAACCTGTCAAATAAAATTAAAGAATCATTGTGCTCGTTAATGCCGTACATGATACCTTCATTGGCAGTGAGTTCTGAGGAGGCAAAGGGGAAAGTTGTGGCCAAAGAAGTGGTATCCATGTTGTGGTTGAGGTTTAGTAAATCAATACCCTGCGGTAAAGTTGATTTAAAACCGTCTTCCATTTGCAGTGTTGTCTGTCTGGCTGTGATAGAAAGTGAGGCAAGGGTGGATTCGACTAATTTGGAAGTATTGTGCAGTTCCTCTAAAGATTTAGCCGGGACGGCAATGTAAAGCCCGAATTGGTAAAACCGCTCCACCCCCCGCACTAATTGTTCCTGCAAAGTTCTGGCATCTTCCAAAGCAACCTCAACAGCCGGGTCAATAGGGCGGTTTCTGTCCAAATCGGTTTGGATGGTTGCTTCCATCTCAGCCACCTTACGTTTGAGTTCATCCAACACTCCTTGTGACTGGGAAGGGTAAATAAACATGGAAATTAGCAGCGAATGGTCAAAAGAGATCAAAGGTTCCAGCCAGTTTGGCTCAACAAACCGTGGGTAATTTGATACAAAATAAGTCCGGAAATATCGGCCGTCTACTCTTAAATGGCTAAAATCAATTTCTATTTCCGCCGGTGCCAGGACATCCTCCAGGGTTAATTGAGGAGCTGGTGTGTCGAATTGAGCTTCAGATTTTTTAAAAGGGTTTGGTAATTTCATTGCTTTAATTTTCAAATACCAATTTGCAATTTTCAATCAAATTCCAATGTTACAATT
Source organism: Candidatus Daviesbacteria bacterium (assembly GCA_016183245.1). Taxonomy (GTDB): domain Bacteria; phylum Patescibacteriota; class Microgenomatia; order Daviesbacterales; family UBA10151; genus UBA10151. The sequence goes on along the minus strand of JACPEY010000014.1, from coordinate 5,553 downwards.
TTCAAATATTGTTCATTGAAAATTCATTGTAAATTGAAAACTGAAAATTGAAAATTTCATATTTATCCCTCCAGCTCCTCCACCACAAACGGATGTGTGCGGCTGGCTTGAGTTACAGACGGAGAGGGTTGAGATGTTGGTGCAGCAGGTTGAGCAGGTTCAGGCTTTTTTGGTTCTGTTTGTTGCTGCTTGGCTGGCTGCGGGCTTTTTAACTTAACAGCCAGCTGTGCCGGATTGACTGATTGGTTAATTGATTGCTCCGGGCCCTCTCCGTTATAAATATCATAAAATACCGTAATTAACTCTTGTTTGGTCAGCTGGTTTGCCTTAAGGCCGACCCTGGCAAGCTGCCTGATGATTTGGTCCCTTCTTGGTAAAAGTATTGTTTTAATCTTTTGTTTCAACTTCTCTTTTGAGGCAGAAATCCCCAGTTCCAGGCTAAAAAGCGGGATGATGACATAAAATTTTTTATCCAGCACCTCGTTTTCTTTAATAGTGCTTTGGATAAATTGTTTATATTCGGTGATCATTTTTGAAAGCAGCGGATTAGTTTGGGCTTTTTGGGCCTTGTCCAAAATTTGCAGGTATGAGGTAATGTTTAACCTTTCAGAGTGGATGACAATTTGGATGCTGAATGAGAGAGAGTTGAGCATTTGGGCAAAACTGCCGATAATAGCAACCTGTTCCCTGTCTGAAAGCAGGCCAAAATTAACAGCTGAAACTTGCAGTACTAAAGCTCCTCCGCCGTCTTTTAGCAGAAGGATGTCGTCTTGAATATCAGTAATAGATAAGTGTTGTTGTGTTGTGCTCATTATTTTGCTGTAATCATCAAAGGCGGTAATATCTCTCCGGTTAATTCCATTTGTAAAACATCAAAGGTAAAATCATCTTTTTCCAACTCTAAAGTATAGGTGCCGTTGGGCAGAGGGGTTGAACTGGTAAATTGTCCCAGCTTATTCGTTTTTAAAGCCCTGACAGGCAGTCCTTCTTTATCATAAATAACCGCTACTACCCCTTCCAGGTAATTGTTTTCTTTGTCCTTGACAATCCCGTTGATAACGTTGGGAAATGTAGTCAGGGCAATTTGTGTCTGTTTAGGTTTTGCAGGAATTATAATTTTGACTTTTTCTTTGGTAACAGGAGGAATTACCGGTTCGGTTTTTGCAGGCGGTTCTTCTGTTACTGATTGAATCTGCTGTTTGATGGCAGATGCCTGGGTTACTAAATTTTGCAAATCAGCCAGGATTACATTTACCTGTTGGGTATAATCTACAGGTATTGGCGTTGGTTTTTGTGTTTCTGTTTTAATTTGGGACAAAGTCCGCTCAGTTTGAATGATCCTCATTTGTAATTGCTGGGCCTGGCGGGCCAAATCAACTGTTTTTTGCAGTTCTTCGTGGGTAGGAAGCTCAGAAATATCAACTGGTTGAACAGGTTGCGCAATTGGTTGGGGAGTTGGGGCCGGTTGAACTGTTGGTTGTCCGGCCAGGTACATTGCCAGCCGGCTGTTAAACAAAGGTTCTTCTTTAAAAGTTTTGCGATTTTTTTTCCAGACCCTATAGGTGGGGGAATAGACAGCCTTTAAAAAAGCTACCAGCCAATAATCCAAAGGTCTGGATGCGATAGGCAAAAAAGCAAAACCAATACCCAAAAGGGCTGAAAATACGATAACAGGCCAGGCAATAAAAGGATAGTCGCGGGCAAAAACGATAAATACAAAATAGGCAAAGGCTGAACCTGCAGCCAGATAGCCGAATTGTTTTAAAGTCATATCTCCCACGAGCTTAAATTGAAAAGAGGTGACGTTTTGCGGAATCGGATGGACGTCCATAGGCTCTTAATATATACAATGTGAAAAAAGTGATGGCAAGGGTCTCAAAAGAGATCATTTGGGAGCAATCTGGGTAAAAGCAAAAAGTCAAAGGTCAAAACTCAATCTTTCGACGTTGCTCAGGATGACCCTGAGTAAAATCGAATGGGTCAAAAGTTTGGTACTTGAAAACTAAAAATTTAATTGCTAAGGTAATCCCTGTGGTATCTCATCCCGCCCCGGGCAGGACAAGAGATAATGGGAACCAGGTGCAAATCCTGGACTGTGCCGCAACTGTGAATCGTCCGTAGCTTTAGCGAAGGATGAAAGTCAGGAGACCGACCACTTTATGTCCCGTTGCAGGAGCCATATGTTAACCCAGGAACGCGAAAGCGGTTATTTATCAACTTTAACTCACTCTGCCGAAATTAGACCGTTACAGCCCCATAAAGAAGTATATCTTTTCCCTAATGTCGGAAGAGGGTCCCAACTAGAGGGAACTGGTTTTGATCTTCGTTTAGAAATCAATCGATTATATGCAAACTATAACGAAAATCTTAAAAAAGGCAAAAGCCACCAAGATGCATTAATATTATCTGTTTCTGAACTGGAAACCAATATTAGGACTTTTATTGTTGAATATATCCAAACCAGAACAATTTTGCCTCACGTTAATAGAATTGAAGAAGTTGACGGGGTGATGAGGGTGGTTGGCCAAAATGGCGTACCTGTGATTTCGGGGATTACAGCAGAAGAAAGAAATGGAGCAGCACTTGAAGCTTCTGTTAGGGTTGAGGATTTCATGACAGATAGAAAATCAAAGAAAGTAATTAATAGGGTTTCTGTTATCAATAGTCCCGGAGGTCATTCCGGCAGAAAAAATGAACAGGGAAAAACAATAAATTACAAAACAAATCAAACTGTAGTTTCCTGGACAGATGCAGAGGGGAATCTGTACGGGTTAACTATAGTTTCTGATTTAAATCAGGACCAATCCAGACAATTATCAGTCTCTTTAGGCGTTGATGAAGCTCTTTTGACCGGGGAATCAGAAGAAGAAAGAGTTGCCAATATTGTTAAAAACCCGGCGCTTTTTTCTTATGGCAGATCAATTTCAAATCCTGCTCAATATGTATTTGAGAGAATTTTAGCAATTAGGGGGAATTGTGATATTAGACTGGAGCAGAAAGATGGAACAGTAGAAATAAGGACAGCAGCTCAAACCTGGGCAGATATTGAAAGGTTTGAGTCTATTTTAGCATTTAACAATGTTTGGGAAGATTATTTAAAAGGACTTAGGCAGACTATTATTTGCAAAGGAGATAAGTTAGGTATTCCTGATATTCAATCTGAAATAACCAGGGCAATTGAAGAAGTAATATTAGATATTACAGTAGATTTTTTACAGGAGACAAAGCCTCAAAAGTTTAGTCTTTCTTCTGATAATGTTATATATTTTAAGCCTTTTGGTTCTAATTTTAAGTACAATGACCTAAGAATGTCCGGGCCTTATTATGCAATAGCTGCTTCATTTTTAAGGACTAGATCTGGGTGTAATGGAGGAGGGGGAAGCGGAGTGTCTTTGAGGGGATTAAGTTTAGGGTCAGTAGTTTCTGCAGGTTCTGGAGGAAGTTCAGAAGTCAAAATTGGTGGAATCTGTAACGAGTGCAGAGAAAGTTCGTTTGATAATCACTATCATTGCCCTGATTGTAATAAGAAATATGCCGATGAAACCAATACAGAAAGGACATCAACATGCGCTTGTGGTTTTAAATTCGGATGTGGCGGGTCTGCTAAAAAAGAAGAAGAGAAACAGGAAGAGTCTAAGGTTATCGATCTCCCTCCCTCAAGATTTGCAGAATTACCAAAAGCTGCATAGCTGTAAACAGCAGTACGTTGTTGACAAAGTTAGCTAGATATAAGTGTATGCATCCGGTGTAAACTTCTTTTAGAAAGGAATCGACAGTTAGTTGCTTGACGGATTTAGACATGTTGTGTATACTTAATGTGTATGAATACAACATCATTACATATAAAGATTGAATCTTCTGTTAAAGAACAGGCTCAAAAAACAGCAAATGAATTAGGACTCTCCTTGAGCGCTACTGTGAAAGCATTACTAAAACAATTTATCCGTACTAAGCAACTTTCGGTAGGAATTCAAGAGGTGCCAAATCAGTATCTTGTAAACTCTTTAAAACGGTCTGATGAAGATATAAAGGCAGGCAGAGTAATCTCATTTAAAAGCAGGCGTGATGTGCTTGCTTATCTTGATCGTGAGATTGAAAATGAGAAGCATAAAAAGCATACGCATTGATTTTACAAATCTTTTTAACAAGCAACGTAAGAAAGCTCCGCTTGAAATTAAGGTTGCCCTTAGGGAGCAATTGAACTTTTTTTAGAAAATCCTAACCACGCCGCGCTACGGAGCCATACTCTGGTTGGGGAATATGCTGGTATAAAAAGTATTGATATTACTGATGACTGGAGGGCATTGTATAGAGAAGAGTCGGAGCGGAAGGATTTTGTAAGGATTAAATCAAGCACCAATCTTTTGCAGAAGATATACTGCAAAAGTAATTTGAAATTCGAAATTCAAAATTTGAAATCAATTTTAAATGTTTAAATCATTAAAAATTCTAAAATTAATATTTGAATAAAAATTTCAAATTAAAAATTAAATCAGCCTTGACACAAATTTTAGGAGGTTCTATGCTGGATTAGTCTTGGCAGAATCTGTATCGGGCGGAGTAGTTTTGGGATTATCTTGAGAGATGAATACTTAGTTTGTAACCCATTACTTGAGCAATTCTGTGTAGAAATTCAATTGAAGGGTTAATGCTGCCGGATTCAAGGCGGGCTATAGCTGATTGTTTGGTGCCGATTTTTTCTGCGATATCTTTTTGAGTCATTCCTTTTTTAAGCCTTAAGGCGATTAGTTCAGATATAATTGTATAACGCAGAGCCAGATGATCGTATTCTTTTTTAACCGCAGGATCAGCCAGTAATTCTTTTTCTAAATCTTCCCATTTGCTCATAATAGAAATATAACACAGATGTTATATAGTTGTCAAGCTTCTCATTCTTTCTGAAGCTATCCTTAATTCCTTTTGAGGTGTTTGCTGTGTTTGTTTCTTAAAGCCATGCAGCAGGTAAATAGTCCTTGAAGATGCAAAACAATATAGAATCCTGATTTCCTCTTTGCCTCTTATTCTTAATTCACAGAGTCCGAATCCTAGCGTTTTAGAGTGAGGTAAACCTAATCTGTTGCCATATTGCTTCAATAGTTTAATAATATGCGCTATTTTAGCTTTTGCTGGAGGTTGTTGTTTTTTAATAAATTCATCAACGGGTTTATCAATACGACTTGTTTCAAATGTTTCAATCGTCCAGGGTATTTCTTCCATAACTTACATTAACTTAGATTATATCAACTTAAAGTGATTATTGAAGATTTACATGATTTAACCTTAATTTCGTCAGCATTTTGTCAAAATTTAATCAAGCACTTCGACTTCGCTCAGTGTAGACTTGTCGGGTAGTCGCTAGAGCCAAGAGTCCAGGGAGAATACTTTTACTTCTAGATTCTAGACTCTTGATTCTGTCTAGGATGTGATACATACCGTACACCTAAACGTTAAAAATGTCAGGTAGGTATAATGGCTCCTACATGAGAGCCTACAAGATTCTTCCGGTAAAGATTAATGTCCGGGATTTTAAATTATCAAAGGCTGCTTTAAAGA
>JACPEY010000022.1 GCA_016183245.1 Candidatus Daviesbacteria bacterium | reverse complement strand
CTTACAAAGTATGGAATTAATATAAATAAACGCATTCCTCTTGAGATTACACCTAAAAAAACTAATAGAAATTACCTCAAAACCAAAAAGAATAAATTTGGCCATAAATTAAGACTTGTCTAACAATATGGATGACAAATATTTCTTAAAAGAAACACTAAAGCTTGCTAAAATGGGTTCGGGCTGGACTAATCCTAATCCAATGGTTGGAGCAGTCATTGTCAAAAACGGACGCCTTATTGGCAAGGGATTCCACCGCAGAGCAGGCAGCCCACATGCAGAGATCGAAGCATTAAACAAAACAACAGAAGACCCAAAAGGTTCAACACTTTACATCAATCTTGAACCATGCTCTTTTTTCGGAAAAACTCCCCCATGTACAGATGCAATTATTAAATCTAAAATCAAAAAAGTTGTCTTTTCTTCCTTGGACCCTAACCCTAAAGTATGTGGGAAAGGGAAAGAGATTTTAGAAAAAGCAGGGATACAAACTACAGTTGGAACGCTTGAGAATGAAGCGAGAACTCTCAATGAAGCATTTTTTACGTATCATGAAAAGAAACGCCCTTTTATAGCTTTAAAATTTGCCGCCTCTTTAGACGGCAAGATAGCCACAAAGTCCGGTCATTCAAAATGGATTACCAATGAGCGTGCAAGAAAATATGCAAGAAGTTTACGGGGTAAGTATCATGCAGTACTGGTAGGAATAAACACCGTTGTCAAAGACAACCCGCATTTGGGAGTACGCGTTAAAGGTAAAAAAGATCCTATCAGGATAATCTTAGGCGATAAAAAGCAGATTCACACAACTTCTCAAGTCTTACGGGACAACAATTTCCTTATCATATCTACCAAAACAATTCCTGACCTTTTATCAGTCCTGAAAGAGAAAGAAATCATTTCTGTTTTAGTTGAAGGCGGAGGGGAAACTTTAGGTAATTTCTTAGACTGCGGAATAATTGATAAAGTGTATGCTTTTCATGCACCGATTTTAATCGGAGGGAAAAATGCTGTAAGCATTGGAGGCAATGGCGCCCAAACTGTCCAAAAAGCCATGAAATTAAAAAATATCTCCTATAAAAAATTTAGCGACAACCTTTTAACGACCGGTTACGCTTTGTAACTTAAGTTGCAGAGACAGACGGCCATCTCGGATTGAGTTATGATCCGGATATTGGCTTTCAGAGCGAAAATGCAGATCCTTATATTGTTTTAACTTTCTAAAAATCAAATCAAAGCCACGATCGATACACTCCTTAACAGCCTGGCCTTTAAAATGCGCATAAAGCTGCCTTTTACCCAACCTGAAAGTTGCTGCGCCTTCAAAGTATGCCAAAGCCGGCCTGATATCAGCATAACTTCTGTGCCGGTGAGTACGGGTTTTTGCAGGATAATATTTGTCAATATTTCTTCTAATAATCAATTTAAACACCACCAGATCCTCTTTCATTCCCGGCAATAATCGGGTAATCTTTTTAAGATGTTTATCTATATATTGCTTTATTTTCGATGATATTTGACAATTTTTACAAGTTAGTTTAAGAATCATTTATTTCAGCATATATCGTAATTTACACCAACCTGAAGTTTATTGCAGTGATATTTATCACATTAAAGAGGTTTTTTAAAAAAACAAAAAGATCTGTCTTGTAAACAGATCTTTTTTGTCGAAGCACTTTTGTTTTATCTTGGCGCCTCTGCTATCCCTTCAAAGTTGGTCTCTAGAGTCCCAAACTCTGTCGGTAAGTCCCAAAACCTATGCATCGGCCGGACATAATTAACATAGTAAGTTTTAAAAGGTTTGTCAAGCCCTAACTATTGACACCTAATCGCTCTTGTGCTATGAGGGAGTGATTGGAAGAGTTATGGTTTAAATTTAAATTCTATTTGATGAAACTGGCCTACTTCCAGAAAAGAAATAGGCTGAAAAGATATGGTTTTTCTGTAATCGTTACAACACTATTATTTTCTTTATTTATTCTTCTTCCAAAAGAATATCTCACCTTAATCAACAATCAAACCATCTCACTTCTTGTATTAATTCTTGTTGTTACAGCCAGTTCCTGGTACGGCGGTTTAGGCCCGGGATTGCTTGCAACATTTCTGACCACTTTTATAAATTATTTTACAATCCTCAAGATAGATTCCTCCTCTCATCCGGAAACCGGAGATTTATTTATAACTTTTGTTTATATAATTGTAGGATTTTTAATAAGCTTAATAAGTGAAGTAAGATATGAGGCTGAATTCCAAAAAGATGAATTTATAGCCATGGCAGCCCATGAGATAAAAAACCCCTTAAATACAATTAAAGGTTACGCCTGCTTGCTGCAAAAAAAGATAAAGGCCAGTGGTAAAAATAAAATTTCTGAGTATGCAGATGAAATAGATACTCAAGCTGACAGATTATTGGAACTTATCAATGATTTATTAGACGTTACGAAAATCGAGGTAGGTAAGTTTATATACAAAGATGAGCTATTTGATCTTGATAGCCTCACTGAAGAAATCATTAACCATCAACGGATTGCCAATATTGGAAAAGTAATAACACTAACCGGAAGCACTCATAAAATTATCAAAGCCGACAGATACAGGATTGGACAAGTTATAACCAACCTCTTAACTAATGCAATCAAGTATTCACCACAGAAAAGCCCTATTAAAATCAGATTAAAAAGCAAAAAGGATGGAGTTATTCTAACTGTCAAGGATTACGGCATAGGTATACCTCGCCCGGAGCAAAAAGCCATATTTAAGCACTTTTACAGATCCCAAAGAACCCGTCAAAGAAAAATTGAAGGATTGGGTTTGGGCCTTTTTATCTCATCCCAAATCATTAAACATTATCGGGGTAAATTACAAGTCAAAAGCACCGAAACCAGGGGTTCTACTTTTTGTCTGGAAGTTCCGAAAAACTATTAATTTAGCAAAATAATGACAGGAGTTATTGACAAAGATTTTTTATTTATGATAATGTATTTTTAATGTCTAATCTTGCCGATAATTTAAAAACGGCTCTGTCTTCTGTAGTTTCCGGTGTGGGAGATGTGGTTGCCACTACCAGAGATATAGCCAAAGATAATATTGTCAAAACACTGCAGGCAAGCGGCGAAGTTGCTACTACTACGATTGATACTGTTGGTAACATAGTATCAGAAGGCATCACTGTTGCCTCCCAAACAGGAGTCTCTACCACCCAAGCAGCCAGCGGTTTAGTTACCGGTGTTATAGAGGGAGTAAAAGAGGTAGGCGGAGATATCGGAACAACTACAACTGAAGCATCCCGTGGAGCAGTCAAAAGCGTAGAAGAAGTAGGAGGAGATATTGGAGAAGCTGCTGTTTTGGCTGTAGAAGGAGCAATTAAAGCAGCTAATGATATTGGGGCAGACTCCGGCGAATTGGCAAAAGATGCTGTGCTTGGTACTTTAAAAGCTGCTGATGAAATCGGTTCTGAAGCAGGCGGAATTGTCAGAAAAGCCCTGCTGAATGCAGCAGCCTTGCCTCATGATATTATTGATGCTCTTCTCACAGGCAAAACCGACTAATATCTTCCTCCTTAACTTAGCGCTGGCATTGACTTTTTTTGCTATGGCTGCTAAAGCATTTGTTTCTCCTGATGAAATCAGCGAGGTAATTAGTAACTCACTATTTTTTAAAGACACATTAGGTCAAGTCCCTATTTTTCTAATAGGCATACACGATGCAGCTATTGGTCTGCTGCTCACTTTTCGGGTATTGCCTACATTAATCACCACCTGGGTAGTCATATGGGTAGGGATGGTTATCATCCTTTTGATAGGCAGTATGAGTGTTGAAGGACTGCTGGATGCTATAGAACATGCAGCACCCTTGGGAATTACTTTATATCTTAAAATTACCTCCGTTAAAAAGTAAAAATATTATACTAATAATCCCTTAATTTCTCTATTATCTTACACTCTGTTTTATTATAGCAAGTCTTCTTCGAGCTATCATTGAAATTATAATCATAAACCCAAGATACAAAACTCCACTCACACATGCTTGTCCCAAATGTGCTGGATGAATAAACAACATAATAAGGCCGCTTAATATAGTCCCGAGAGTTAAAAAATACGTTATGCGAAGTTTAATTTTGGAAGGAGAAAAAGCGGTATAAGAAACAAAAACGATGCTTATAAAAGCGAATGCGACATGGGTTATTAAGATCATATATTAATCATACCATTTAGTTGAGCGTAGCGGTTTCGAACCTTTCAATCACTATAGTTTGATATATTTGGTGGGTACTTTATATTGCCTCTAGGCTTATCTTTAAGGCATGAGCAAGAAGACTTTCCAATTTTGATAAATCATAGTTATCAGCTGCTTTTATGGCTTTAACATATTTATCTCTATCTTTTCCTGTTTCAGCTCTGATAGTTAATATTGGAAATCCTAAGTTAAGAAGTATAAGGTTAGTCAATAAACGGGCAACTCTTCCATTGTAATCCCTGAAGGGATGAATCCACACAAAACTGTGCTGGAACCAAGCCAACAGTGATATTAATTCTGATAAGAATATCTCTTCATTTTGAGAAGATGGCAGATGTTTTAATCTTTCTGCCAAATCGTCACAAAGATTTTTTACCAGCTCCGGAATTTTACTATAATGTGGTGGCTCATAATCACCCACCGTTACATCGATTGTCCTAAATTTTCCAGCCCAATCGGGAAAAATAAAACCAAATCCAATATTGTGAATATCTAAAATAACCTGCGGAGTAATTTTTGTTTTTCGATTATTCAGCTTAATAATGTATTGCTGGGCTTTTTTGATTCCTTTAGCCTCAAGTTTGACAATTTCTGAACGTGGTAATATCCCAAAAACAGTTTCTTTAAAACTGGTTGCAGACTTAGGTTTGGTTGATTTAGCCACTTTAATTTAGGCAGAAATTACCTGAAAAGGGCTTGAGCTTCTTTTTTGGTAATTTTCTCACCCTCTAGGCGCATTGTAGAATAAAGGTCATCCGGCAGGAGTTTTTCGACATCAGGTTTCTTACCCACAGAAAGATAACGCTTAGTATAGCGCTGAAATGCTTTTACAAGACCTTTATTTTTCTGAACTAACCTAGTTACAATCATGTAAATATTATACCACTAAAAAGAGTTTCGTTCTAAAACGAAATAACTTTAAATGAATTTTTCCAGCGAACTGCTTGAGAATGATAAATGTGATTCCACTTCCACCTGGGCCGTAGTACGTCGCCAAAGTCTATGCTCGCCTCGGCGGAGCCTCCGGCGAAGCCAGGGCCTTTTTTCCAAAGATGCTTCGCATAGCGATGCAGACGGGTGAAGGAGACAGCAAGCCCCCAGAAGCCGAAGTTGTTGTTAAAAAATTTGGATCTGCTCAAAGATATAACCCAAAAATCCGACAACTTCTAATTCAGGCGGAAATTTGCGCCTTGTTATTCATTTCGACCCATAAAGGGTTAATATAGCAATCTAAGCAAGTTGAGTTGGGCGGTACGTACGGTCACGAACCTTTATATCACTAGGTCGATAAGATGCTGGGTCCCCTGACTCAGGAGATTGAGCATGCCGGTCTGAACCCTTTCTGTCATTATAGTTCTGCTGTATTTGTTTTGAAAAGAAGATATGTCTGAGGTGGCCATTTTCCTACAAAACCATGACTTAGAATAATTTGTAATATAAGGTCTGGTGTTCCTTCAAGATTATTATATGGAAGAATAAGCGTAATCTGGTTCTCAATAGATTTTATCTGGATGAACTTACATCTATCTTTCGGTGCGACGAAAATTAATCCTTGCAAGGGACACATTTCATTAAAAGCGTAATTTAGACAGATATCAGTATTTCTAACAGAACTTACCGAGGCGTATTGCGAGGGGTGTTGGAAAAGTATTTGACATAGTTCCTCTTGTTCGTGCATAGTCCTTATTTGATTCCTTAAGAGCTTATCGCCTGCGGCATGAACAATTCCAGACGCATGAAAAGATATCTTATTTGCGTTTTTGAGGATTTCAGGATTTTTTATCTCTTGACCTTCTTCATAAAGAATCTTTACTTGTTTTCCAGTAATAGACTTAGATCCCTTTTTAAGAGTCATGACGTTTTTAAAACGTGGTCCAAGATAAATACTGCCATCGCTTCCAACTTTAAACCAAAAAATCGGTCGCCACGATTGTTGGTAATTTACTAAAATTCTGTAAACCTGTTGTGATTTTGGAGAATAAAAAGCTCTTTCCATAATATAAAAATGAGTTATCTAAAAATATATTTTGCAAGTCGCTCAGACTATCCAGAGATAACGATCACCTTAGGTACCTGTCGGTTGCCGGGCTAGGACTCGAACCTAGATAGATGGATCCAGAGTCCATCGTACTACCATTATACGACCCGGCAATACAAAGGAAATTATATCAATTTTTGGATTTCTACACTAATGAGGAAATTTACGCAAGCCCCAGCCTGAGATTAAGGCGGAAATTGAAAAAACTGCGGCCAACCCTAAAGGAAACCCTGTTTTTGGTAATGTTTTATTTCCCTCAACACCTTGACTGCGGTTAACTAATGCACTATAAGCAGATGTGGGTGTTGGACTCGGGGATCCTGCAGCTGTAGAATCAGGACTAGCTTGAACATCCTGTCCCAAAACTGTAGGAACAGGAGAAGATTGTGTTATAGTATTTTGATTCGGAGATAATCTTCCACTAAATAAAAAATAGCCTACTGCTAAAGCTGCTAAAACCAATCCTATTGTTATGAACCTGAGCCATCTTGGGTCATCCATGAGCGAATTCTACCACAACCTATAATTAATTTCAATAGTCAAGTGGTTCCAAAAAAATGATTGCACTGTTTATTCTTTTTAAAACCTCTTCTTCGCCCAAAATCTGGATGCTTTCAAAAAGAGGCGGAGTCACTGTCTGGCCTGAAACTGCCACCCTGATTAACTGGAACATGTCCCCTGCCTTAATACCTGACTCTTCTGCTAAATTTCTAAATGTCTTCTCAAAAACATCAGCTTTCCAAGGTTTTCCCATAGTTTCTAATTTTTCCAATATTCTCCTTAATGCTTCTTTTTGACCTTTAATCTTTAATTTTTGAAATTGCGACCGGTCGTATTCAGGTTTTTCCCATAAAAAATCAGTAAGTGGTATAAAATCAGAAAGCTTTTTAATTCTTTCCTTTACCTAAGTATTCTAAAATTTGAATTTTGAATTTTGAATTTTGAATTTTCCTGATGTATTCCCCATTCATCCATTCAAGTTTTGTAATATCAAAAACTGCAGGAGTTGAGTGAACTTTTTTTAAATCAAACGCTTTTATCATCTCCTCAAGGCTGACAATCTCCTTACCATCAGGAGGCGTCCATCCTAAAAGAGCCATATAGTTCAAAATCGCTTCCGGTAAAAATCCATCTTCACGAAATTCACCAACTCCTTTAGCCCCGTGTCTTTTGGAAAGCTTAGACCTGTCAGTTCCTACAATCAGCGGCAAATGTGCATAACTCGGCACTTCCCATCCAAAGGCTTTAAATGTCAAAATGTGTTTAGGTATAGAGGAAAGCCATTCGTCACCCCTAATAATCGGATTTGTTTCCATTAAGTGATCATCAACTACATGTGCCAAATGATAAGTAGGAAAACCATCTGACTTTAAAAGCACAAAATCTTTTTGATCTGCCAAATTAAAGGAAATCTTGCGATTACCAATTAAATCATTAAGCTCAACTTGCCCTTCTTTCGGCATCTTAAACCAGATAGCCCCTTCTTTCTCATATGCCATGCCTTTATCCACCAACTCTTTAGCATATTTTTGATAAATCTCTTTCCGCTCTGATTGAACTATTGGTTCCCCGTCAAAATTTAATCCCAGCCATTTCAAATTGTTAATAATATCCTCTACAGCCCCTGGTACAAATCTATTTCTGTCAGTATCTTCAATCCTTAAATTAAATACTCCCTGATTTTGACGGGCTACTAAGAAAGCATATAAAGCAGTTCTGACTCCGCCAATATGCATTAAACCAGTTGGAGATGGAGCAAATCTAGTCTTGACCATATGGGTATTATACCAGTCTATCCATCATTCCTGTATAATTAAGGCAGTATGACCCTGACTCAAACTGCCGTTTTAGTAAAACGGGGCATTATCTTATCTGTGATTGCTTTGATATTAGGATTAACCAGTTTTATTGGATACAAGATTTGGTATGCCTATTACCTGGCAAGTTTGCCGCCTGTTGAGGAAAAGCCTGATATTAAATTTGGTACGCTCCCCCTTATTGATTTTCCCAAAAGCAGTGTTTCAAGCTCTAACTTTACCTATTCTTTGGATACAACCACAGGCGGGTTGCCAAAAGTAGGAGTAGACCCTGATTTTGAAAAAAATATTAAAGTTTACTTTGTCACTCAGACCTTTGCAACACTCCTTTCACCGGAAAGATCCAGTGATTTAGCCCAAAAGTTTGGCATTACTACCCCGCCTGAAATTTTGAGCGAAACAAAGTATAAGTTTAAAATTCTTGATAAAACCTTATTTGTCAATTTAGATAACGGTAATTTTTCATACAATAACAGTGCTTCTGTATCAACAGAAACAAGCCTTGATGATGACGACAAATTAATAGCTGGTTTTAAACAAATCCTTTCTAACTTAGGTTTTTTAAAAAACGATCTTAAGGGCGGCCGAATGAAAATTATTCCTTTGAGGATAAGCGGCGAAGATTTAATTCCCGCACAGATAAGATCAGAGGCTGCAGCTGCCCAGATTTCCCTCTGGCCTGACCCGATAAATAAAAAGCCGGTCTTGACAGCTGATTTCAATGAATCACTAATTAACGCCATAGTTTTCGGAGGAGCGGGTAATTTGGACAATTATCTATCGTTGAATTTTACCTATTACCCGATTGAAACTTCTACTTTTGCAACATATCCCACAAAAACTGCCGAAGTTGCATTTGATGATTTGAAAAGCGGAAAAGGTGTTATTATACTTGAACCTGATAAACCCCAGGTTTCTATTACTTCTGTTTATTTAGGGTATTATTTAGCAGAAAATTACAATCCATATTTACAACCAGTCTTTGTTTTCGAAGGACCAAATTTTGTAGCATACGTGAGTGCTATTACGGAGCAGTTTCAATCTTTAGGCCACTGAAAATTTTGATAAGTCCAGTCAATTAAACTGGTAGTTTCAGAAAACCTGTTATCACTTCCTAATAAAATTAAAAGGACTTTGTGTCCTTCGCGTTCTACCAAAGTCACCAGATTTTCCTTTGCTTCCTCCGTAGTTCCGGTTTTTACACCCAAAACTCCCCGGACATCTGATAAAAGTCTGTTGAGATTAAATAACTGATGAGAATATTTTTTATTTAAAGAGACAATGTTTGTCTCTTTGGTCGCAAAAATTCTTGACAGTTGATAATCCTTTAAAGCTTCTTCCGTAATTTTGGAAAGGTCAGAAACAGAAGAAAATTGACCGCGACTATCAAAACCTGCCGGATTATCAAAATGGGTATTTTTTAATTCTAGTGCAGCAGCTTTTTTATTCATGGCTGAGACAAAACTCAAAACTCCTCCCGGATAATTTTCTGCTAAAGTAAATGCAGCATCGTTACCTGAGGAAAGAAGCATACCGTAAAGCAATGACCTAAAAGACAAATCTTCTCCACGGAAAAGCCCTACTTTTGAACCGGGGATATTGGCGCTGCTTGTAACAGTTAAAACATCATTTTGTTTAAAATACTCACTTGCTACTAAAGCTGTCATAATTTTGGTGGTAGATGCTATTGGAAAAGAAATATTGGCATTTTTTTGATATAGAACAGTATTTGTAGTTAAGTCTTTTACTAAAATCGCCCGGGCTCCTAAGTTGGGAACAGGCAAATTCTTAGAAACTGGTGGAATATTATATTTTTGGATCCCGGCAACTTGTGAATTATTGGAAGGAATCTCCAGATTTGTAAAATATGTTTCTGATAAATCAAGTAATAATGGCGCCGCAACAGCGGTAACTACCGCGAAGATAATTAAAATGGCAGAATAAAGATAGTATTTCATTTTTTTCTGTCATTGCGAGGAACAAAGCCCGCTTCGACTCAGCGAGGCGAGTGACGTGGCAATCTCTAGACTAATCTTGAGATTCTTCACTTCGTTCAGAATGACAACTTAAGTAGTTTTACTTAATCTCACATCCACCCTCTCCATATCTCTTGGGAAAAGGCTTGCTTCTCTGACATTTGCTAAATTCAAAACATGCATGGTAATCCTTTCCAGACCAAACGAAAACCCTCCCTCAGGCGGCATGCCGTATTTAAAGCTTTGTAAATACATCTGGAAATTTTCAGGATCCATTCCACGGCTTTTTATACTTTCAACCAGCTCCTTATAATCATTGATTCTCTGAGAACCGCTCATTACCTCTACCCCTCTAAAGAGTAAATCATAACTTAAAGAATACTCCGGATTTTTCGGATCCGGCATGGTATAAAAAGGCTTGGCTTTTGTAGGAAAATGAGTAATTGTCACAAAATCACTGCCGTGTTTTTCTTTTGCCCATTTGCATAAATCTACTTCATCTTGTGGAGTCAAATCCTTTTCTTTCCTGTTATCCCGGCCAAACTCTTTTAAAATTAACTCCTGCGCCTCTCTTAAAGTAAGCCTTGGAATTTGCCCCGCTCCGCCCGCAGAGCGAGGCGAGCCAAATAATATTTTTTCTACACCATAATCTTCCAAAATTTCTTTGCATTCTTCTTCTACCCTTTTAAGTGTTTTTACAGCCATTT
Source organism: Candidatus Daviesbacteria bacterium (assembly GCA_016183245.1). Taxonomy (GTDB): domain Bacteria; phylum Patescibacteriota; class Microgenomatia; order Daviesbacterales; family UBA10151; genus UBA10151. The sequence goes on along the minus strand of JACPEY010000022.1, from coordinate 1,843 downwards.
CTTCCAGACAATCCAATAGTTCCCCAAACTCTGTAAAACCAATCTCTATATCCATCTGGGTACTTTCGGTTAAATGTCTGGTGGTAACTGATGGTTCTGCCCGGTAAGCTTTGGCAATGGTAAAAACCCGCTCCAGTACCGGCACCAGCATTTGTTTATAAAGTTGCGGACTTTGGGAAAGGTAAGCTTTATGTTCAAAATAATCTATCTTAAAAACTTCCGCTCCTCCCTCGGTTGCTCCTGCCACAATTGTCGGAACTACAATTTCCGTGCATCCTAAATCTTGAGCAGCTTTTCTAAAACTTTCTAAAATACAGGCCTGGATTTTAAAAATAGCTCTGACTTTGGGGTGGCGAAGGGTTAAAGAACGAAAATCAAGCAAAGTAGGCAGCTGTAAATCCAGCTCTTTGCCGCTCATATCAAAAGGCAACTCTTGAGCTTTTGATAAAACTTCCAGATTTTCTGCCGAAATCTCAATACTGCCGGTCGGGATATTTTCGTTAATTAAGCGCTCAGGCCTTTTATTAACCTTGCCGGTTATACAAACCACATCCTGTGGACGCAAATCAGATGCCTTTCCACCCTCTACTACCACCTGGACAATAGTAGATCTGTCCGACACATCCAAAAAGACAATTTTTCCATGATCGCGCCGGACTTGCACAAAACCACAGATTTTAACTGTCTCTCCAACTTTATTATTACAATCCAAGATTAAACTGCGCTCCATATTGGATTGATCATAACAGCACAGCCTTGATATTGACAAGATAGCAGCATGGATGTTAAAATATTATAAGTTAAGAGCTAAATATAACAACTATGAACTCAATAAAAACTTTCTATTTTTACTTTACATTTACCTTCCGAAAGGAGGGAGGTTTATTGGGATAAACTTTAAATAGTTTAAACCAACCTGAGCCTCCCTTTAGGGAGGTTTTTTTATGTCTTAAAGGAGTTATTATGATAGATAAATTACCAGAACTAGCCAGCTTCAACCAGGCAAAAGGGATTGAACCAGATCAGTCATTAGATTTATATTTGGCGACAACTCCTAGGCCAATCAACCTTTTTACTTCAGTTGAAAGCATCCAGGCAGCTTGCGATTATTGGGCAATTATCGGAAAAAACCAAAGCGATTTTGAAATTCTACCAGTGGATAATCCTATTCAAGAAGCATTGCGTTTAAAAAACCCCGATGCAATTCCGTTAGTAATGCATAGCGCAACCGATCCTATTTTATTCCAGAGGATGTTTGCTGATGGCCCACGGTTTGGACAACTGCTCATGAGCCAGCTCTATCAACCAACCTCAAATCATGAATCTCCATCACTTTTTGTTGTAGGCATAGCCAGTCATGGATTGGATATTATCAGTAAATCACCGCTTTCCACCAACCAGATCCTAAAAGAGGAAATGACCTTAAGACGGAGAGAGATTTTGGGTAATGATCTTATCACTAATGAGGACTTCAGACACATTTTACAATCTTCATCTGTTGATAGAATTATTGCTCATGCATTAGGTCCAAACGGTACAAATATTTCCCAAGCAATGGAGCAATACATTAACTTATTAGGTGTGGCAGAAAAAACAGAACTTATCGTTCATCCTAAAGGAATTGAACCGCGAACTTATGCAGAAATAGCATCGAAACAAATCAGAGATGGCGTTATTCCAATTCATATGGAATGCGCCGTATATTACGATATGGGTGCATTGTTTGATGAAAGACCGGAAGAAGTAGTTTTTACAGACCATCACTATATGCTTCTTGATGCGATGCAATTGGCTTCTATTATAGAAATAGAAGAATTAACTAAAAAAGGACGCATACGAATAG
>JACPEY010000021.1 GCA_016183245.1 Candidatus Daviesbacteria bacterium | reverse complement strand
CAGAGACTTTTTGGGATCTTTCCAGGAATGCTTTTTGGGCCAAATCAACATTCTCTTCTTTCCCTGCCCAGGCTTTTAAAGCTTCATCCTGCAAAGCCCGGCCATAAGAATAAGACAGCTGCCAGGGGTTTCCAGCAATTTGATTAATAGCTGCCAGATTTTCTGTTGCCTCATCAGGGGTTTGTCCGCCTGATAAAAATACAATCCCCGGCACTTCTTTTGGCACTACTCCCAAAAAAGTTTCCACTGTAGCTTTGGCAATTTCCTCCGGACCGGCTTTTAAGGCAGCTTCTTTTCCGGAAATCACCATATTCGGCTTTAAAATCATCCCCTCTAAAACTACTTTATGTGCTTTTAGCTTTTCAAAAACTGCCTTTAATGTTTTAGTTGTAACTTCTTTGCACTTTTGCAGATCATGTCCTCCGTCCATTAACACTTCCGGCTCTACAATCGGCACAATATCTGCCTCCTGGCAAAGCGCAGCATACCTTGCCAACGCTTCTGCATTAGACTCTATACAAGTATCTGTAGGAATGCCATCCCCTATTGTAATTACTGCCCGCCATTTGGCAAATTTGGCCCCCAACTCTTTATATTCCATTAACCTGTCTCTTAAACCATCCAATCCTTCTGCAATTTTTTCTCCGGGAAAATTTGCCATTTCCCAGGCTCCTTTGTCAACTTTTATACCGGGCAAAATCCCGGAGTTTTGCAGGTATTGAGGCACTGGTTTGCCGCTTATAGATTGTCTGATAGTTTCATCATATAAAATCACCCCTGAAATATATTGTTCAATACCGGGAGTTGTAAAAAGCATTTGCCTGTAGGATAAATTTGTCTCAGGGTCAGAAGAGATCCCGATTTTGTCAAACCTTTTTTGGATGGTTTTACTAGATTCATCAGCAGCCAAAATCCCTTTTTTGGTGGCCACCATCTCTTGTGCTGTTTGTTTAAGTACATTGATATCCATGTTTTTGTCATTCTGGGGAGGTCGAGACTTCGACCGACTCCAGAATCAGATTCTGGATGCATCCGCCTTTAGCGGATTTACCAGAATGACATTACCTGTGAACTTGCTTTTCTATCTTTACACCACTTTTATCTACTGTCAAGGTGGCAAGAGGGGTAAGATCAAACCATTTATCATGCCCGGTGATTGCAGAGATTGATACTAAACAATCCTGCCTTTTGCCGGAAACCAGATCATCTGTCTTCCAGACTTTTTTATACTGCCGGGCAATTTCTGGATCAGGGGACCAGCCTTTTCCTTCGGCAACTCCCCCTAAAGCTTTTGCAGCAACTGCTGCCAGTATTCCTTCTTCAAATCCTCCAATTCCCATGACCAGATACACTCCTTTTGTCATTCTGGCAAGGTCGCCGCGGCGACCGCGTCCGGAATCTTTCATAGGATCCATACAGGATAAAACAGAGGGTAAAAAATCCCCGGCTTTAACCAAAATTAAATTTACCCCAAATTTTTGACAGGCATTTATCAGATTGGCATTCCTGTCCCGGTCCATAACCACAATATTAATTTCCGCAGGCTTAATTTTAAAAGTATCCACCACTTCTGCCAAATTTTCTTCAACCGGTTTTTCCAGGGAAATCTTACCTTTAAGCTGTGGCGGCCCGAACAGCTTATCCATGTAATCAATATCTTTGGGAGTCGGCATTAAACCTTTATGGGTGCTTACAGCAATCACAGATACTGCCCCGGGAGAGTTTAACTTTGCAGCTTTGCTCCCTTCCACCACATCATTGACCATATCAAACTTTTTCTTCCCCTTTCCAAAAGTTCCTTCCAGAGTAGGTAAAGCTTCTCCATATTGATGAATATGCTTCCGGCCTTCTGAACCAACCACCTCCAGAGTAAATGGAATATCAGTCAAAGCTGCCCTCATCGCATCCGCCCCTGCCTGATCAATCAGTTTTTCACGAGCTTTGGATTCTTCCTCAGTTAAAAGATCATCCGGAGTAAAACCTTTTTGGGCAATAAGTTTTGAAACAGAAATGGCAGTCAGTTCAGTGGCTCTGATGATATAGCGCTTAACAGAATCCATAAAGGCATATCAAAACTACTCTACTAGTTCTGTTTTGTCAAATGCTTTTCCACCAATTCCAATATCTCTTTTTTAAACCTATCTTTGGAAAATTTTTCGGCGTTTTTGCGGCAGGTTTCCGGATCCCATCCAAAGAATGGTCCGCCTTTGGCGGAAAATTTTTGCAGGGCTTCCATTAAACTTTCTATATTGACCATGCCGGGACCGCCATACAAAATTCCTGTTTTTCCATCAATCACGGTCTCCAAAAACCCTCCTGATGCCGGGGCAATCACCGGAGTGCCGACAGCTTGTGCTTCAATAGAAGTAATGCCAAAATCTTCATCTTCTGAGGCTACTATCAATGCTTTGGCATTTTGTAAAAGCTTAATTCTTTCTTCATCAGAAACCCAACCTAAAAAGGTAGCTGGTAGCTGGTAGCTAGGTTCTTTAATCTCTCCAATTCCGGGCCGGTTCCTGCAACCTTAAGCGATAACCCTAATTTCCCGCATGCCTCCACAACTATATCCACTCCTTTGCCTCTAACTAGTCTACTTAAAACTAAAAAATAATTATCTTTGATCTTTGATCTTTGATCTTTGATTTTACTCAAGTCCACCGGCGGATATATTACTACTGAATCCCTCCTGTAAAATTTACTTATCCTTTTGGCAACATTTTCAGAATTTGCTATTAAAATATCCGGCCTTTGAGAAACCTCAAAATCATAAATCCTCATAAAGTGATTAATAATCTCCCCGCCTATCCTTGTCCACCAATGCTTTTTATAATTAAACGAAGTCACATAGCCATATAAAAACCTGGGTGGAGTGTGGATATAACTTAAATGCAAAGTCTCAGGTTTGGTAATGACTGCTTTTGCCAGATGGGTTGCTGAGGAGGAAGAAATCACCAGGTCATATTCAGATAAATCAAAGCTTTCAAACATCATCGGCCCAAAGATACGGAACGGTGAAAGCAGCCTATTGGCAAATGGGAATTTTTGAAACCAGGAAGGCGTGATATCCCAGCCTTTGAAACGTTTGTTGTTTTCTCCCAGAGCTTCGGGGTTATAATAAGCCGTAAAAACAGGCGCGCCGGGAAAAATCTCATGCAAAACTTCCAGCACTCGTTCTGCACCACCATATTCTCTAAGATAATCATGGACCAGAGCTACTTTCATAGTTAGTGGCTAGTCGCTAGCCGCCGAAGGCGAGCCTCGTCTTTGACGGGAGTCTAGATTCTACTTTCTAAATTCTTTTCCTTGACTCTTATCTCTAGACTCTTTTTGCTGCCTCAATCAATTGTTCAAAACTTAATTTAGTAGGCTTACTGTCCGGGGCAGAAGATGAGCCGCAAATAACCATGTGGTGCGACTGGTGTAAAAACCACGAAGCCTTAGGATCTAATTCTTTCACTTTATCGTAAATTGGCTTCAAGTCGATCTCAAAAGAAGGGGTAAAAAATTGAACAGATTTGTATTTGGGATGATACATCAAAAACAAATCCCCTGTTTGTTCTCTGCAGAATTCACGATCAATGGTTTCAGAAACTATGGCAAAAGACTTACCAAATTTAGTCTCAAATTCTACTCTTTTTTCCCAGTCTTTAATACTTTGTTGTTTTCTTTTTAACACTATTAAAATCCTGTCTAAAATTTCTATACCTAATTCAACTGATTTTAAGGAATTTTCCGGTTTGCCGTCCTTCATCCTAATCAAAGCCTGAATACTGAATTCATCAAACTGACAGTCGGGAGCCTTACCGGTATCTATCAGTAAATTCCATTCAGTTAATTGGTCCAAAGCTCCTCTTAAAATCTCATCTTTGGGGATGTAATTTTTCTTTTTCAGGTATTCATAAACCAGGGAGCCGGCGCAAGTGCCTGCTAAGCTTTCTTTGTGTTCATCAAATTGCCCTCCGCCAGTGCCGATAAAAATTTTATCGGCAGTTTCTGATTTTGCTGCATCACGGGAAGCAGAAATAAACTCTATTTTTACTTCTTTAAATTCAGGATGATATTTTTTAAACAGCCAAATACCGGCAATATCATCCAGATGCGGGTTGATGTGAGTGACTAAGGTTTTCATGATAGAATGATTCTACCATGATTCTGCTCAAAAAACTTATCTTTGCCCCGTTTTTTTTAGTTATATTTGCTCTGCTTGTCTATAAGTTGAAATCCGTATTTATCTCCTTTGACTTTATCTTTACCCTCTCTCCGGATACCTTAACAGGATTATTAAGTTTTTTTGCATTACCCCTGATTATATCTCCGCTTACTATGTTTGCCTCATTTTTATTTATACTCTTTGCTTCCATTGCCTCAGACTGGAAGATCGTAATTCCTGTAGGGATCATAGCATCCTTAATCCCTATGATCTTTCTTGATCCAGTCTATGGATTGATCCTGATGGTAGGAATTTTAGTAAGTTTACTTTTGGCCTTTGTCTTCTTGGAATCAACACTTAAAAGCTATGTTACTTTTAACCCTTATTCGCTTCTGGGCCCTCAGATTAAGAATTTATCTATTTTTCTAATTCTGATTATTTCTTTTATTTGTTTTTTGTCCATCAACAAATCCGTCCCGCCTGAAGGTTTTCAAATTTCTGAGTCTTTCCTAAATCCACCCCGGGCTTCCAGTTCTCAACCTCCGGTTAGCAATGAACAAATTGACCTTCTGAAAGAGAACCCTCAGATTTTAAAACAGTTTGGCCTGGACCCGGCAATTTTAGACAGCCTTAATTTATCCGGTCAATCAGATATGACAAATGAACTCGTCAATCAGACAATTAAAGATCAGCTGCAGCTTCTTATAGATACTTTAAATCCTTATGCTCGTTTCATTCCTTTGGTCTTATCAGTATTACTTTTCTTTAATTTATTTTCTGCTTTTTTCATTCTGAACTTCTTCCTTCATCTTCTTCTCTTTTTGACTTTTTACATTTTAGAAAAAACAGGATTTATAAAATTTACAACAGAAATGAGGGAAGTTAAAAAGTTGGTTGTATAAAGAAGACCCTACGCATTTAAACCAACAGTCAACAACTTCATTTTCTCGTACGGAGAGGATGCTTTTCCTAATTGTTCCATATATCTATCCCAAAACCTCTGTTTATCGTTAGGATCTACACCTTCCATCATTAAACGTAACATTGCCGCGCCTCCTTCTAGCTGTCTAAATCTTAACTTGTCTCCATAACGATTTACTACATGATCACCGTCATCGGCAATCATCAGAACCAAAGGACCCTTTGGTTTTTCTTTAAATTCTTCCACTACTACATGATATGAAACTCCTTGCAACGGCTTATCAGGATGCGAAATATATACACAACCAGCTCTTAAGACTTTACTAAAGCTATAACCCGATATCGTTGCTGCGGGGGTAACAATAAGAGCGTGCTTCAACGGATGTTGATCAAACATGGGCAACTCATCTATTAAAGGTACTGTACGACAATCCATCCCAAAAACACCCAGGAAGTGCGATAATAATCTAGCAACCGTTCTTTCTCTTTCGGTAACAATATCTGGTTTTTGTCTTCGGCATAATTCTTGCCCTCTAATAAAAGCCGCTGCTTTACTTAGATCTTCTAACATACGTATAAATTAGCACACATTTGTAACTTGTCAATAGTTTTATACTAGGGGTTTCATTTCTCCCCAGTTAGGACCTACTTTGAAGCCCACTCCTGTTATATAGAAGACAGAACACCTTTTTTAATATACTCTTTAATCAATGATTGATAAGGCACATTAATCTCATTAGCTTTTTCTTTGACTCGGTTTAAAAGATAATCAGGAATTCTAATGGAAATTGCATGAGTAGTTGGTTTGAGATTAGGAAAGCTTACTTCTTCCAGGTCACTTGGTTCGTAATATTTAGACAGATCAATTTTTGCCCAGAATTCTCTCTCCTCATCTTCGTTTTTGAACTTAGGAAGGATTAATTTTTTCTTCATACAGATGCACCTCCTTTTTGTTGATATCTCTGGCTGAGATAACTCTGATTTTCTTTTTTCTTTTTGTAAATACTATAAATAATAGTCTACCTTTTTTAGTTTTACCCAATATTCTAAATCTTTGTTCATTACCAGAATGAAGATGGTCTTTAAAAACAAACCTGTGTTCATCTAAGAACACCTCTTCCGCTTCATTATCTTCTACATCATGTTTTGCTTTATTCTTGTCTGTATTCCCCTTGTCCCATTCAAATTCTAAAACATCTTTGACTACCCTCATGTATATACTGTATTATACAAAGCTGATTATCAATTGTCAAGCGAGCGATTACTTTAAAACTTTCATTTCTCCCCAATTGGGGCCAACTTTTAAATCTGCTACTACCGGCACAGAAAGTTTTAAGGCATTTTCCATTTT
>JACPEY010000024.1 GCA_016183245.1 Candidatus Daviesbacteria bacterium | reverse complement strand
CAGACCTGGGTCTGCCACCTTCTTTTGCCTGAGGTACTAGCGGAGAAATTATCTCCCATTCCTGGTCTGTCATATCGCTCGGATATGACTTGGGCATATTTAGATATTACCCTAATTGGGGCTTTTCAAACAAGCTCTAAGGAATATTTAAACAGATCAAGGGTGTGTTTTAAATGATTAACATCAATACCAAGTACAGAATTATTTAAGGATTCATTCCGACCCTGAACCGCCTCCTTAAGAGTTACAGATGATTCTAGCTTCGTATTAACGTATTTTCTAGTTTGTTTCATACGCTAATTTCACTTATCTTATACCACATTTTGAATAAATTTTCAATTACCATTTGGGGTGGGTGGGCAGATCGTAGATCTCTTCGAGTCTGAGCGATGAGGTCGCGAGGCCTCAGAGTCGATGACCTGAGTAAAACGAAGGATGCATTTTGTACGCAACTAAAGAGTTCTGATACATAAAATATATCTTGTTTAATAATTTGCTTAAAGCTATCATTAAGTTATGAAAAAAGATGATGACTTAAAGCAAATTAAAGAGCTATTAGAAATAGTTGCTCACAAGGTGGATATGATGGAGATTAGCAGAACTGGTCAGTCAGCCTCGCTCCATTTAATGAAAGATCAGCAATCTGTAATGAATGCAAAGTTAGATGCTATTCGTAAAGATCTGGATGAGGTAAAAGAAACTTTGCAAAATCATACTGGTTCTTTAATGAATATAGAAGCAACTTTAGAAGGGTATGCAGATGCATATAAAGTAAATAAAGGAAATATAGAAAGATTGGATGAAAGATTATCAGAGGTAGAAGATCATCTAGAAATACACCCTTCTGACCAGCTAGCAATTCAGAGATAGACTTTAGAGCGATTAGCTCGCAAGATTCCCTTACTTCGTACCCAATTGAAGGAATTTGAGCCTATTTTTATAATTCCTGATTACAGCTTTGAATAATCCTATTTATTCTATCCCTCAACAGGACCGAGTAGATCTTCTACAGGTACATCATATCTGTCAAAATGATCTACATTAAATCCTTTGGGTAGTGGGTTTTTCTCAATAATAACCTCAACAAAGACAGGTAGTGTTTCTGCTGTTAATAATTCTCCAGTTAATTCTTTTCCTTCATGTCTAAATCTAACTTTTACACTCTGATATTTCTTATATCTGCCTTTAAGAAACGGATATCTTTCCAAAATTTCTTTAGGGTCACCAAGTAATTCTATTTCGTCTCGAGGAAATACTTGTGCAATTGACATCCCAAAAGGTTTTAATGAAACCAATCTACCAATCAGCAAATCATGTTCACTATCATAACCTTTAATCTCAAAAACCCTATCCTTTCTTGCGTAAGGATCAAAAACCTTAAATGTATTTCCAGTTTTTACACTCTCATTGAGTGGGTTATTTAATGGTGTATCAATCACTTCGTATTCTCCATCAAAAGGAATCTGATTAGTACCTACCTGAGTTTCTATCTGAAATACTTTTCTTGCTGCGTCTATACCGTTGATCCACCCAAGGATTGTTCTGCCTTGTGCATCAATATAACGAACACAATTATTTTCTCTGACTAAGGGGTATTCCTGTAAAGGATGACGTTTTTCTGGTGTTGAAGGATCGGAAAGATCAAGATCAAATGATTTTCTCCCAACTGACAACCCATGGCCTTGAAGATATTCTTCATTATCAGTTACTTTCTCGTCACATCTTACTTCAATTCTTCCTCTTACACCAAAACCATATATTCTTCCACTAAACCATCGCTCGTTATACCAAACTCTTACGGGGCGATGAAGGTATATCTCATCATCACCTCTATTTAGAAATAAGTTTTCATCTACTCCAACTATAGCTATAAACCTAACGTTACACATCTCTATCTCTGTTTTCTGACCTAACGTCATTACACCATCATTATCAGATGTAGGAGGTTCTGTGATAGTTCCCATAATCGTTTTTAACTGATAATCAGATGTAATCATGCCTTTAATTGCAGCTTTTGCTTCTTCGCCGGTTTTGAAGGATGAATGCTGTTTATCTTGCATATATAACTCAAATAAACCTTGAGCACCTTGCGCTCCACTAGAATTTACTGGTAGTTCAGAGCTTAACGCTTTTACAGGAGGATCGCCGATTTCTCTTAAAGGCTGATTGGTTCGCAAGGGTAGACTTTGAGGTCCCCAGTTTATACCTAGCTTTTGTATATCAGGATGATTTGAATCTACTACTATTGCAACGCCATCTCTTGCAACTTTACCTAAAAATCTTGCTTGATGCCTTGAAACCCCACCTTGAGGTTCTTCATGCATAATTACAACCCGGTGTCCTCTTTCTACCCTGTGTATTAAAGGATCAATAAAAAAAGGGTCATTTCTATCTTTATACCTAGTATCTAGTAATTTTCGTGCTAAACCCAGCTCAAAGAAGAATTGTTCAGGGGCGGTGTCCTTTGCACCAATAGTTTTAAAAATAGTAGCTTGTTCTTCCAAAGGCAGTTCTTCTATCCTTAACAACTGTGATCTATCAATTTCAGGAACTTCTTTTGCTAATCTATCAACGGAGGATAAAGCAGATTGTAAAACTCTCTGTTCAAGGGTAGGATTATTTAGATCTCTGGGATCAAAACCGATAGGGTGATCTTCTTGTTTAGGCATAAAATTAATTTAAAACCGGGCCTAATTATATTAGAAAATAAGCAAAATGTCAAACTATAGGACTTGGGGTGGTTGGACAGACTTACTTCGTACCCAATTGAAGGAATTTAAGCAAATTTATTTAATTCCTGATTATTCAGATAAACACAGAACTTTGTGATAGACTAGAGATGGAGGTGATTTAGATGGCTGATCAAAAAGTAAAACCTAAATGTCCATTATGTAATGGCGAAAACTTTAATAAAGAAGAAGGAAAAATTGATAGTAAATGGGGAGCAACTGCTCACAAAGTAACGTTATTAATTTGTAATAAATGCGGAAATGTACTCATATTTTCAGAAGGAAGGACTCTATGGGATATGGATTAGGAGGTTCAAACTGTCCCCTTAGTGGTAGTAGAAATTGAGGCTAAAATTGACTATTTAATGTTTCTTTAAGAAATGCTTTAAATTGTTCTCTTCCATAACCACTTTTAAGAAATTTTTCTCTGGCTTTGGCATCTTTCTCATTAATAAAATACTCATAATGGATAAGCTTAATAAGATGCGAGGGGCGAAGCCACGTTTGACGTGGGTGGTCTAGCGTACGATGTTAGAACCTATTTTGGCCTCTGCAAGCCCCAGGAATTGGAAATTTACAGACAGTTTTTAATTAATTAATCACAATTTTTTAAATATTTCCGGTAATTGATCCCAAATAATGAGATAAGCGCTTCTTCTTTATTCAAAGCCGTAATAAGTTCTAACCCCAGGTTTTTAAGTTGGATGGCTATATTTTCATTCAAATTTATGGATTCCTTCAAGATAGAGAGAATCTGATATTCATTATCATCTCCTGCTATCCTGTTGGGAGATATTCTACTACAATTCAGACACTGATGAATTATCATCAACTCGCCATTACCTCTACCGGTAAACGGGTTTATTTTGTAGTTTTTAAGGGCTATTGCTATTGGTTGCATTCTGGCACAACAATCTGACTTTCTATCTCCTGGGGTAGAAAGATCAACGTGTTTGGACCACAAACAAAATGGGCAATGATTTCTGTGTTTGGAACCTAGTGGATCTGCTGAGAGGATTGCACGACAATTAGAGCATCTGAACGATGACTCTAGTCGTGAAGAACTTTTGCGATGTAATTATGCTTATTCAAACAAGAGTATTATAACAGACCCTACAATTAATTACAAAGATACTATGGGGTGGCTGACGGGTAACGCTCCCGCTACTTTCTGTTCCACAAACAGACGCTCTACTTTTGAGCTACAGCCACCACGCAGTGGAAATGTAGATCAACAAGCAAGCTCTGCTTACTTTTGAGCTACAGCCACCATGTTTTAATTTTACCTGATTTTAGGAGATTATTCCACTAAAAATCCGGCTTGCGCCGGATTCTTAGAGAACCTGTCATTCAGTTTTAAGGCTGATATAAAAGCTGGTCTTTCGATTTGCTTTTTTAACAGGTCATATCAATATAAGATAATTAATATACTCTGTCAACTAGGACAAAATGGATCAAAATATAGCAATTTGGGTGGCAAAATAAATGTTGGGAATTTTTGTAATTTAGATGTATTATTAATGGTGAAGGTCTGCCCGAATGAAACTGTCCACCAAAATTGCATTTATTGTTTTTACAGGAATTATTCTAGCTGTTGCAGATACAGTATTTCTGATTCTTCCTAATACAACAAATTCCGGATACCCTCTTAAAATACTTTTTATTTTTGTTTTTGCCACCGGTTGATTATTAAGCCTCTTGTGAATATGAATGAGGTTTCAAAAGTTATTGCCACAGGTAATTTAGCTTTAAGAGTTAAAATTAAAGCAGCAGATGAGTTAAAAGAGCTGGCTGATAATTTTAATACTATTATCAATAATCTGGCTTCAGGCATGCAGAATATGGCTAATTCACTGCGGGATGAGAAACGTAAAGAAAAAGAACTGGCTCAAAGCTACAGGGACCTGGATCAAGCAAAAGCTAAAGATGAAGCACTGCTTATAAGTATTGGAGATGCAGTAGTTGCAATTGGCATCAATCAGAAAATTATGCTTTTTAACGAAGCTGCCAGCAAGATGACCGGAATAGGTACTAAAGATGCAATAGGCCAGCCACATAATTTAATTTTAAAATTTCAGGATGAAGTAAGCCATCATCCGGCAGCTGATTTTATTAATACTGCCTTAAAAGGGGAAAAGGTAAGAGGAAGCCGGATTATGTTGCAAAAAGCAAACGGGGAAATGCTGCCTATTTTGCACACTACTTCGCCGATATTTGACAGCCAGGGGCAAGTTACCGGGGTGGTTGTGGTATTAAATGATGTTACCCGCGAAAGGGAACTGGAAAAATTAAAGGATGAGTTTGTTTCTTTAGCTTCACACGAGCTGCGTACCCCCATGACAGCAATTAAAGGATTAGTTTCGATGATTATGGAAGGGGATTATGGCAATGTCAGTGAAGAGCTGAAAGACCCATTATCTGATATTGCACAATCTACACAAAGGCTCATTAATTTAGTTAATGACATGCTGGATGTTTCAAGAATTGAAGCCGGCAGGACAAAATTTACTTTTACTGAAGTTTCAATTCCTGATTTAGTTGCTGAAACAGTCAAAACCCTAAAACCGATAGCAGTGCAAAAGAATATTGGGCTTGAGGAAACAGGCTCTCCTATTTACAAAGTAAGGGCAGATTCTGACAAAGTGAAACAGATTCTTATAAACCTTGCAAATAATGCCTTAAAGTTTACTGATCATGGCCGTGTGGTTATTTCCTACCGTTCGTGGGGCAGATATGTTTATATATCGGTAGCAGATTCCGGTATTGGTATTAGTAAAGAAAATCAGGAAAAATTATTCGGTAAGTTTTCTCAAGTTAATTCCTCGCAAAACGGAAGGCCGCTTGGATCAGGTTTAGGTTTGTATTTATCGCGTGAATTTGCCCGGAAAATGGGAGGAGAGATGTGGATAGAACGGTCAGAGAAAGACAAAGGATCAACTTTTACATTTGCCCTTCCTTTTGCAAGCAGTGTGTTATAATTTTTTTAACCTAAATATGGCTAAAATTCTGATAGTTGAAGACGACCCATTTTTGCTGAAGATGTATGTAAAAAAGCTTCAGGTAGAAGGGTTTGAAGTTGAGATAGCCAAAGATGGTGAAGAGGGTTTTTCAAAGTTAAAATCCTTCATGCCGGATTTGGCTTTAATGGATGTAATGCTGCCTAAGTTAAGCGGGATTGAAGTACTGGAAAAAGCAAAATTAGATCCTCAAATTAAAAATATACCGATCCTGGTTATCAGCAATTTATCGACATCAACCGATACCGAAACAGCAATCAAAAAGGGAGCGGCTGGATATCTTATAAAATCTGATAATACTCCTTCCCAGATTATTGAAAAAATAAAACAATTTATTAAATAAATCAATGGTTATATCCGATAAGGATTTGTACAATCTCTTGCTGGAAAATCAGCTACTGACAGAAGCTGAATTAAAAAAAGTGCAGGATCTGGCAGCTAAGGACAAAAATTCCTTTTATGACGCCCTTCTAAAAAGCGACCTGATTTCTGATGAAAATTTAGGTAAATTAATTGCAGATCGTTTGAAAATGCCTTTTATCTCTTTAAATAAAGTATCAATCCCGCAAAACCTGCTGCGGATTATTCCGGAAACAGTTGCACGCACACAACAAACAATAGTAGTTTCAAAAACAGATAACCAATTAAAGATTGCTACTTCAAGACCTCAAAATAAAGAGTTTGAAAGCATGCTTAGTCAAAAAACCGGTCAAAAAATAGAGGTTTATTTTGCTACTCCCCGTGATGTTAAGGAAGCCTTAAACCTATATAAGCAGGAAATTCAGAAAACCTTTGATGATCTGCTAAAGCAGCAGGTTGATGCTGCCGGTAAATCAGATTCAGAAGCACCTGTCTCTCAAATAGTTGATACTATGATTGAGTATGCTTATGAAAACAAAGCATCTGATATTCATATTGAGCCGGAAGATAAACGCTCCTTAATCAGGTTCCGGATAGACGGTATTTTGCATGATGTTTTGGCATTGCCCAGGAATTTACACGACCAGGTAATTACCAAAATAAAAGTTTTATCAAAGCTTCGGACTGATGAACATCTAAGCGCGCAGGATGGCAAGCTGCAAATTAAGCTAAAAGATGAAGATTTGGATGTCCGTGTTTCAATTGTACCTATTGTAGATGGTGAAAAGGTGGTCCTGAGGCTTTTGACCTCCAGGCACCGGCAGTTTGGTTTAAGTGATTTGGGTATGAGTGAGCAGGAGATGAAAAGAGTTGAGGAAGGATTTACCAAGCCCTTCGGGATGATTTTATCAACAGGACCAACAGGTTCAGGTAAAAGTACCTCTATTTATGCAATTTTAAAAATTTTAAATTCCAGGGAGAAAAATATTGCCACAATTGAGGATCCGGTGGAATATGATGTTGAAGGTATAAATCAAATCCAGGTCAATCCCAAGACAAACCTAACTTTTGCAGAAGGACTAAGGTCAATCCTCCGGCAGGATCCGGACATTATTTATGTCGGGGAAATTCGGGATGATGAAACAGCAGATATTGCCATCAATTCTGCCATGACTGGTCATTTGGTTTTATCTACCTTGCATACCAATGATGCAGCTACAGCTTTACCAAGACTTATAGATATGGGGATTGAACCCTTTTTAGTAGCCTCAACGGTTAATATTATTATTGCCCAAAGACTGATCCGTAAAATCTGTGAGAAGTGTAAAGCTTCATATACCCAAACTTTTGAAGAAGTGACAAAAGTATTTCCGCCGGATTTAATTAAAAAACACTTTGGGGACGTCCAAACCCTTAGAGTATATCACGGCACCGGTTGTGCGGTTTGCCACTCAACCGGATATTCCGGCAGGATTGGTATTTTTGAGGTATTAAAAATCAGCGAGGAAATTAAAAAATTAATCACCCAAAAAGCTGATTCAGACACAATTGCCAAAAAGGCTATCTTAGAAGGGATGACTACCATGATGGAGGATGGTTTGGATAAAATACAACTGGGCGTGACAACTTTAGAAGAAGTTATCAGAGTGACTAAAGAAACATAAATAATATGAACCTGCCTACCTTAACCTCTATTTTGTTTCGGGTAACTCCTTTGGATATTCTGTTTTTTACGAAGCACTTATCTGTGATGCTAAAAAGCGGAATTCCGCTTGCTGAATCAATACAGACTTTAAAAAACCAGACCAAAAATCTTACACTCAAAAACATACTGACAGGTATTTATACAGATGTTGAGAACGGTCAAAGCCTGGAGACTGCTTTATCAAAACACAGCGCTTTTTCGTCACTTTATGTTAACTTAATCGCAATTGGAGAAAAATCCGGGAAACTGGAGGAGAGTCTGGAATATTTATCTTTACAGCTTAAAAAAAGTTATGATTTTGAGAAAAAAATTCAGGGAGCCACCCTTTATCCCAAGCTGGTTCTGGCTGCCACGGTTATCATGGCAAGTTTTATTTCACTTTTTGTTTTACCTAACCTTGTTGACCTTTTTAAATCTCTGGAAGTAGAGCTGCCGCTTGGTACAAAGGTTCTTCTATTTGTGGCTGATATTATGAAAAAGTTCGGCTTTTTAATTGTGGCTGCCTTGGTAATAGCCGGTTTGCTTGTTTCTTTGCTTTTAAAAACTCCCTTAATCAAGCCGAAGTGGCAAAAATTCGTCTTATCAATCCCATTTGTTGGCAGCCTTAATCAGAATATGGAGATGGCTTCATTTTGCAGGAATATGGGGGTGATGTTAAAAAGCGGACTAACCATTACTGAGTCTTTAAAGACTCAGTTTAATGCAACAGATAACCTTGTTTTTAAAGGTTATTTAGGCGGACTTTCAAAATCAATGGAAAAAGGGAAAAAATTATCAGATGAGTTGTCTTCTTCAAAATATAAATACATCCCGGCTATTGTGCCGAAAATGATTGGAGTCGGCGAGAGCACCGGCAAGCTGGAGGATGTATTTATTTACCTTGGGGATTTTTTTGAAGAGGATGTGGATGAAGTGACTAAAAATTTGTCTAATATTTTAGAACCGCTTTTACTGCTTGTGATAGGAATTGTGGTAGCTTTTGTGTCTTTGGCCATCATTTCGCCTATTTACCAACTAACAGGAAGTATCAGAAAGTAGATATGCGAGGGTTCACCCTGATTGAACTTATTTTAGTGGTGGCTATTATTTCTTTTATAGCCTTGCTTTCTTCCCCATTTTATTCCAGATTTTTACTGCAAAATGCCGTTGATAACACAAAGGATCAATTGGTAGGCAGTTTAAGGAAAGCGCAAACTTATTCGATGATGGGGAAAAGAGGCAGCGCATGGTCAGTTAACTTCAGTACAAATACCATTACTTTATATAAAGGCACAAGTTTTGCATCCCGTGATGCATCTTTTGATGAAAAATTCAGCGTTAACCCAAATGTTAGTGTAGCCGGCATAACTGATATCTCTTTTGCCCGCGCTACTGGTTTGCCCGCTCCTGCCGGAGCAACTATTAACATAAGCTCTGCAAACAATAATAAATCAGTAACTGTTAATTCTCAGGGGGTAGTCAGCAGATGAAAAATGGCTTTTCAGTTTTGGAAGTGATACTGGCCGCAGCAATTTTTATGATATTTTCAACAGGTGCAGTAATTGTGGTTGTTCAAAGCTATAATGCCAACAGGTTAGGTGCTGAAAATAGTGTGGCTGCCCAATTTGCAGCAGAAGGGATAGAAGCTGCTAAATCAATTAAAAACCAAAACTTTTCTTTACTTAATTCTGATGCTTACCTTGCCGGAACCGGGCTAATAAGAAATGGAACGGGTGTTTGGCAATTTGAAGGTGATAATACCTCGGATGTTCTAACTCACAACAGTAGCGATGACTATACCAGGGTGATTAGAATCGGGAAAACCTACAGGATTAACGGTAATATTGTGGAAAGCGGCGGTACGGAAGATCCTGATACCAAAAAAATTACTTCCACAGTAACATGGAATTTTAACTCTGCCAGGCCGGAGACTACCAGCCTGGTGACTTACTTTTCTGACTGGAGAAAACCAATTCCAACTGACAGAGGAGGAATTTTAGTTTATGGAGATGGGGAGACCTCATCTGATGCAATTAAATACAAGATATTAGATACTGCCGGTACCTGGAGTGCCGCCCAATCAACAGCAGATATTGATACGGGATCCACAAATAAAGCATTAAGGGCGGCCAGAGTTTATGCTTCCTCCACCCGCAATGAAAAGATACTACTTTCCCGTCACTACAACGGCACGCAGCAATTTATATATGCCCAGGTTTACAATGGCTCAACCTGGGGTAGCGTTCAGGCTCTTTCCAGCTGGACTGCAACTACTTTTTTGGATGTCCAAAATTTTGACGGAACATACTTAAGTAACGGAAACTTCATGGCTGTTTATTCGGATAACACTACTACCCCTAAGTACCGAATTTGGAACGGATCATCCTGGTCGCCTGCATCTTTATCAACTGCAAATGTCGGCGGGATTCCCAATTTTGTTATTGCCAAAGTACGGCCGGAGACTGCAGAAGTAATGATGGCAACTTACGATCAGGCTAAGGATAGTAATACTGCATATTTTAACGGGTCAAGTTGGTCGGCAACTACTCAGCACGCCAGCAATGCTCCGGTAAATACTAAAAAACACCTTGACTTTGCCTGGAGTCCCAACAGCCCGTTCAAGGGAGCTTTAATTTATTCGGCGTCTGCCTCTGATACCGGGATGAATCTAAAAATATGGACAGCCAATGGTACCGGAGGAGGTAGCTGGTCAGCAGAAAGAAACGCACCAAATCAGGGAGTTCTGGGAGCCACGGATATAGATGGCAGGTTAAGCGCTAATGAATTTTTGGCCTGCAACAAGAATGCCAATAATGATATCTATTGTTTTAGGAGTGATCTTACACCTGCCTGGTCCACCCCAATCAATAATATTTTAACTACTACTACCGACACCGGCATCCAACGGAGTTTTGACTATTCTTATGAAGCAGTCACAGGCAGCGAAGGGTTGGCCGTTTATTCAAACAATACTGCAACACCACAATATAAATTGTACGATGCAACCTCCAATTCATTCGGGTCTGAAACCCAACTGACAACCGCCTTGGGCGGAACGGTTAAAACAGTAGTCCTTGCTCCTTTAGTAGAAAACGATGATGTTATGGTTTTAATGGCTGACTCGCTTAATGATTTATTCAGCATTGTCTGGAACGGGACAGCAAACACAGTCTACACAACCCCTTCCGGTAAAGGGCGCAGTACTCACGGAACAAGCGGTTCGGATAATACTGATTTCTGGTATGACTTTGCCTGGGATAAATATTAAAATTATATGAGAGGCTTTACATTAATTGAGCTTATTTTATACATAGCAATAATTACAATAGTAATGAGTGCTTTGATTCCATTTGCCTGGAATATTATAGGAGGAAGTGTTAAAAGCAGCGCTTTGCAGGAGGTTTCTTCTCAGGCAAGGTTTGTCAGTGAAAGGATTAAATATGAAATCAGGAATGCAAATGATATTAATAATATTTCAGCATTCAGTATAGATTTAAAGACTGATACTAATCCGACAACTGTTATAGAACTGGCTGATGGAAAAATAACGATTAAATATGGAATATCAGGCACGCCGGTTAATTTAAACTCAGATGATACGGTAATCGCTCCAGTAGGGGACGCGATTTTTACGGACTATGGATCAGTGGATGCCAAAACCAAACATATCCAGTTTAGTTTTACTATTGATGACAAATACACAGGCTCACGGCAGGAATATCAGGTACCGGCTATTACTATTGAATCAAGTGCAGAATTAAGAAACAACTAGAATGTACCAAAAGCTATATTGTCATTCCGAACAAAGTGAGGAATCTCCCCAGATCATGGAAGATCCTTCGCTAATAGCTCAGGATGACAAAAAGGGTTTTGTGGCTATGACAACGGTATTAATACTGGGTGCAATAGTTGTAGCAATTGCTGCAACAGTAACGCTATTATCAATAGATGAAGCTCAGTCTTCACTTACTTTATATAAAGGGGAGGATAACCTAAATCTGGTGGAAGGATGCGTGGAGGATGTAATGATGAAAGTGCGGGCAGACAGCTCCTATAGCGGTACAACTATCAGCAGACCGGAAGGGGATTGTAATATTTCTTATAACCCCGGAGGAGGTGGTCCTGTTGATTGGGATATTACTGTTACTTCCTCAGCAACAAATCCCTACCAGAGAAAAATTACAGTAGTTTTCAAAAGAAGCTTTCCTGTGGTTCAATTAACCAGCTGGAAAGAAATTTGAATCTAAATTGGTATATTGACAAGGATTTCTTGTTATGCAAATAATAAATCAGATGAAAAAGTTTCTGCCTACTTCGACTTCGCTCAGTATAAACAAAACTTATAAAAATTCTGCTGGTTTTACCCTCATTGAACTTTTAGTTGCTTTAACTATTGTGGCCATATTGGCAGTATCAGTTTATGTAGCTTTAAATCCGGCCCAAAGATTAAAGGATTCTAAAGATGCCAGAAGGTCTACTGATGTAGATTCCATCCTGACTGCTGTTCACCAGTATATTGTAGATAATAAAGGTTCAGCGCCTTCTAATATGCCATCAGGCACTAATGAGCAACAAATCGGTACAGGAGATGCGACTGCATGCCCGGCAAGTGTGGGAAAATGTACTTCCTTAACAGCTGGCTGTGTTAATTTGGGAGCAACTGGTCAATTGAATAAATATCTGGCCAGTATTCCGGTGGATCCTGATACAACTTTAGGTACTGCTGCAAGCACCGGCTATTCGGTTAAAACTGATGTCAACGGTATTGTTACCGTTACGGCTTGTCATACTGATGGAGCTACCGCAATTTCCGTCTCCAGATAAATTTTTAAAAAATCTGCTACAATGGATTTCAGGCAATGTTTTCCTTTAATAAAAATCCTGCTTTAATTTATATTCAGAAGAACGCCTTAGATATTTATATTGGTGGCGAGGAAAAACACCTGGAATTTCCGCCGGATACTGTTTCTGATTCAGATATTCTAGATTTAGAAAAATATCAAAAATTAATAGAAGATTTTATTTTATCCGAAAAAATCAAAAAACAAAAAGCTATTCTGGTGCTTTCAGGAGAAATCGTTTATCAAAAGGTAGTCCCCCTTATTGATAAGAAAATTTTAGATGAAAGAATGGCAGATTTTGCCAGCATGATACCTATTGAACATGAAAAGCTTTTTAAAAAAAGTATAGAGATAGAGGATAACATACAGCTTTTTGCCGTTAATAAAAACCTGTTTGAAAAAATCATAGAAATTTTGGAAAAGCTTAAATTTGAAGTCCTGGCGGTTGTACCGCTTCATGTTTACTCTTCAGATAACAGCATTGATCAGGATTTGATAAAAAAGGTCTATTCTGATCAAAAACTTCTTAAAAGCTCTAACTTTATAAGTGGTAGTTTCTCTCCAGAAGATAACAGTCAGAACAATAAAAACCTGGTCGTAATGATTTCTTTGTCTGTAATTATTTTTGTTCTAGGTTTTACTCTGGTAAGCATATACTTTAAATTACCCATACCCTTTCTAAATAAAGCAGCTAGATTGGAAAAAATAGTTTTAAAAAACCTGCCTTCAACCGGTACTGAATCTGCAGAACTTAAATCTTCTACAGAATCAGCAGAATCTAAAATCTCCACTTCTTCGGCAGTTTTGGATAAAGATCAGCTCAAAGTTATGGTCTTAAACGGAACAGGTATAGTCGGCCAGGCCGGTAAGATTAAGGAGCTTTTGGTTAAAATGGGATTTACGAAAATTGAAACTGATAATGCTGAAGGGGCAAAAGCAGATAACACCATAGTTGTTTTCTCAGCTGCAGTTGGCGAAGATTTAAGGGAAGAAGTGGTTGATCTGCTTGATGAAAATTTTGATAGTGTTTCAACTCAGGATAATGCTGATTCAGATAGTGCGGATATATTAATTACTACCGGAAAACCTAAAGCTGCTCCTTAACACTAAACTGCAAAGTCATTTTGAAAATGGTAACAGTTTCCAAAGTTTGGCAGGATTAAAAATTGCAGATAACATATCAGGCTCCAGCTTACCAAAATCCAGGATATTTACACCTGTATAGACAGTTTTTTGCAATCGAGTTGGTTTATAAAATGGCTTTTCAAGAATAAAGTCAAATTTATAATCAGGAAGCAGATATTTTGCTTCAATCTCAGAAGACACTCCACCCTTATCCAGGGTAACATTTTGAGAATTTTCACCGGTTGCTCCTTTAATTGATAGAATATAATTTCCTGAAAAATCATCTTTCCAAAGAAGCGCACCTTTTATTTTCAGTATAACCGGGGATTTTACGGTCGTAGTAAATTTCAAGCTTTCCGAGTCAAACTGCTTCTCTCCGTTTAGTAAATTAAGAACAACCTTAAAAGTGCCGCTTTGCGGGGCCTTTAAACCTAATTTAAAAGTAAATTCCTGCCCGGGCTGGATTGCCGTGTCTTTTGGAAGCTCAGCTGTTGTAATCCCCAATTCCCGGGATCCTTCCGTGGCTACAAGTTTAACCTGTTTAGAAGGATCCAACGGGTCATTCCAGATAGATTGACCTGTATTTTTAAAAGTTAAGGAGACTGTATAATTTTCTCCGGAAACAATGGATGAATAGATTTCACCGCTTATAAGTTGTGCCATATTTTGCTGGATAGGCTTGCCGGTAATTTTTTGCAGATCTGAAATTGCTGTATACATTGGATAGTACTGTTTCTCTGCGCCGATCTTTTTAAAAGAGAAGTGGTCAAAAGGGGATTCCTGGTAACTGAGCAGAAATGGGGTAACAGCCACAATCCGTGTTGTATTCCAGACATTCTCAAAAGCCTGCTGGAAATATTTAGCTACGGTTTCTGCATCCGGTAAATTACGGTTGTAGTTTAAGCCTTCTGCATGCTTCCATCCGGTTTCGGTTATAAAAATAGGCAGGTTTTTGTTAACTCCAAGATTACGAAGTTGTTGTATTTCCCAAAAATAGGTCCTGACAGTGCCTCTGCCAATTCCATCGGGTGATCCGATAAACCCCGGGTTAGGATATGAGTGGGATACCCAGCCATCCAGTTTTTCAAAAATGCCCGGTACTGCCTCATCCATTTTCTGCATAAAATTTACCTGGTCTTCATATTCAGGCATCTTTGAAGGGGCTGAGGCATCAAAACCTCCGTTGAGTACAAAGAAGTCGCTGTTTTTAATTTCCGAGCCTTGCGAGGAAATCAAGCTATGCTTATTTTTTAGTGCCGTGATAGTCTTATCTAGAGTCTTTGCGTAATCAGAAGCGTCAACTTTATTTCCCCATTCTTTGGCGTGATTCGGCTCATTATAAATAATGATATAGCGGTTTTTTGTCGGCCAATTTAGAGTATCCAAAAAATCTGCCCAAGCCAGCTCTTCTCCCTCATACGGTCTTTTCCAAAAATTTCCTTCAGGCTCTGTAGCAAGTCTGACAATAGGGATCAGGTGTCTTCGGCGAAGGTCGTTAAAAAATTCCTGCCACTTATTATGATTTCTATCCTTACTTTCGATTAAAACAGTAACATAACCCCAGTCGCCGTTGGTGTTAACTAAACTGGCTGCAGGGGAAGATTCATCAGGGGTTGCCTGGATTATATGGATTCCAAAACGGTTGTTAGGAACAGCCAGCGGATCAACTATGGCTAAAACAGGTGACAGGTTAGAGGTTACAGTAAACAGGAGAAACAGCAGTAACAAAAAGCTATAGATTATCAATTTCCTCATCAGGCATATATTTTATCATTTTTCATTGTGTTGTCTTGGAGATCTTTTTAGAAAATAAATTGCGCCGGCCACAGCAACTGCAATACCTGCAGCTGTTCCTGCGGCTATAATCTCCTTTTTATGAGCAGTCAAAATACGGATTTTATTAGTTGACCAGCTTGCACCCACATGTTTTTCTTCATCTCGAAGATTATTAATTAAAGGTCGTAGATCGACTTTATCCTTCGGGTTACCATTTTTCGGAGTAAACCCTCCTCTTCTTATAGCACGTAGAAAATCCCACCTAGTTTTTAGGCCAGGAACGTCTATAATAATTTCCCCTGGTAAGCTTGTTGTCGGTTCGTCTCCAATAATCTCTGAAGGTTCAGGATTTTCCGGCTTTTTTATAAGCGGAGGCCTATAATCGCCTGGGTATTCATAAGAGCTCATATTTATCGGGATATTATACCAGATCTAAATTCCTTCTTGATTTTCGGCTTTTATTTGGGTTAATATAAATTTAAGTTGTAGTTTTCGACTCAACAATGTTTCGCTCGAACAAGAATTATATGGTAGAAATTGCAGAACCTATTGATGTTTGGGTATTTTTTAAAAAAACCCTTATCCAGCCTTATATGTTTTTCTGGAAAGGCAGACAGATTAAGGTGGATAAAGTCAATTTGATTCACACCTCTAAATTTGGGGATACCACCTTTTATCATTTTTCCCTAAGTTCAGGAGGGAATTTTTATAGACTGAAACTGGATACCAATAAAATGAATTGGGTGTTGGAGATGGTTGAGGAAGAGTAAGAGGAA
>JACPEY010000023.1 GCA_016183245.1 Candidatus Daviesbacteria bacterium | reverse complement strand
TGATGGAAAATGCTTGATCAATTTGAATTTCTGATTGTGTCATTGCAGGTGCTTCTACACTTGCAGCCAAAACAGACCCGGTCCCAAAAAGGAGAAAAAGGAGAGTAAAAATTAATAGTTTTAATCCCACGACTCAATAGTAACACTAGGGGATGTGCCAATACAAAGTTACTATGTCGCTGTTGTCGTGATCCAAAACAACTCCTTTTCCTACTGTTTTAGTTAAATAACAGGCGCTTGAATCAGAAAATTCATAAGCTACCCCGTCAGCTGCAGCCCTAATTGGGGTTCCTGCATATTCAGCTATATCTAATCCTTTATGCTCGCCTAAAAAATATATCTCACCAAACTTGGTACTAATTTGGCCTATTTTGCATGATGATCCGCATTCGCTGCCGTCGTAACTGGCCAGTGGTTTTTCAAATTGTCCGGAATCAATAAAAGGTTTCGGGTCAACTTTATTCTCGCGCCCAATGACAGTATTATTTTCCACTCTGGCACCTGTCATGACTTCAAAATGCAAATGAGCTCCTGTTGAACACCCGGAATTCCCAACAACAGCAATAACATCGCCTTTTTTAACAGGGCCTTTTTTAACACCTGTGCCTGCTAAAGCTCGCCTGATGGAGTCTGTATCTGCCCTCAGTTGTGCTATTAGTGTTTGGAAGCGGGCTTCATCATTTTTAGTAATTTTTAAAAGTTCTTCCTTGTCTTTTTTCTGTTGATCCAGTTGTTTTTTGTAATTTTCCAGATCCTTATTTAACTTTTCTGCTTCTTGCTGTCTGGTTTGTTTGTCCTGTTTTTGGTCGTTGTATGCCAATTTTGTTGCCTGTAGTTCATATAACTTTTTTTTATCATAAGCCTGGGTAACCTGGATGTATTTTAACCTTTCCAAAAGTTCGGCAAAGCCGTGGGATGAAAATAGCAAATCAATTGTTGAGATGGCGTTGCTGTATTTATAGGTTTTTACGATTCTCTGCAGCAGAATTTCCGATAATGTATCAAGAGTGACGCCGATTCTGTCAATTCTGGTAAGAAGTTCCGTAATCTCCCTTTTTAATTTTTCAATCTTAAGGTTGGTTTCTTCAATTTTTAATTCGGTGATTTTGGTCTGACCATCGATTAAGTTTAGCTGGGATTTTAAAGTTTTCTCCTGCTTTCTGGTATCAGCAAGCTGGCCTTCAAGTTTTTGAATTTCCGCTTGTTTGTCTTGAAGTTGTCTGACCAGTTCCTCGGATGATTCTGCGTGAGCAGGGGCAGCAGAGTAAAGGGACAGGAATAAAAAAAGTGCAAAACTACAGGCAAAAAGAGATAGTAATAACTTTTTCATCAGAGTTCATTAGAGTTTCAAGTAACGCCTGACAGCTGCAAACGACCCGATCCCTCCTACAAAGATTGCCAGGATAAAGCTTCCTCCCAAAAGGCCCAGCATAAAAATCGGGTTAACGGGTAAAAGCTTGACTTCTCCGATATATCCTTGTAAAAAGGGTGTGAAATACCAAAGCAGACCATAACTTATTGCCCAGGCGAGGATCGTCCCTGCTATTCCGTAAAACATCCCTTCTAAAATAAAAGGAGTTCTTATAAAAGAAGGGGATGCACCTAAAAGGCGCATAATTTCTATTTCATTTCTTTTTAAGCGGATTTTAAAACCAATAATCATAATTATAACTAAGGTTGCAAAAATCATCAAAAATCCTACAGTTGCTCCTCCGGCAAACCTGATAATCCGGGTGACTGATGTTAGGGTTTGCACTACATCTTCGGGAACAATGACTTCAGATACAACCGGTTCCCGTTTTAATATCTCAGCTATAGGTTGTAAATCCTCAGGATTTCTGGTGGAAATTTCCAACGATGAAGGTAAAATGTCGGCAGTGACGAGCTCCAGCAGGGCAGGATCGTTTTTGTTTTTATCACGGTAAATTTGAAGGGCTTCATCTTTGGAAATAAATTTTGTTTTGGCTACTCTGGTTTCTTGCTGTAAGGCATTTTCAATTGCAGATATGTCTTGACCTGTAGTGCCATCTTTGAAGAAGGCGATGACTTGTGGTTTGCTTTCAAAATAACGCAAAGTGGCTTGTGACCCTGCTGCTAAAATTACAAAGCTCATAAGAGCTAAAAATGTTAAAAACATTACCATTGAAGCAGCCAGTGCTTGAAATGGTGTGCGACGTATATTTCTTTTTGCAAAATGGATTGCACGATTCATAGCTTAGGTTTCGTATTTGCCCTCCTTGTTATCGCTAACTATTTTGCCTGCTTTAAGTTTAATGACCCTTCTTTTTAAGGTATTAACAATTTCCTGGTTGTGGGTAGCCATTAAAACTATCGTACCCCAGGAGTTTATTTCATTCAGGAGTTGGATTACTCCCCAGGCGGTTTTTGGGTCCAAATCCCCTGTTGGCTCATCAGCCAAAACTATATCCGGTTTGCCTACAATTGCCCTGGCTATGGCAGTTCTTTGTGCTTCGCCTCCGGAAAGTTGTCTGGGGAAAAGATTTCGCTTGTCCCAAATTTCTACAAGTTTTAAGGTATGCTCAACCATTTTTGAAATTTCCTCATCAGTTTTGCCTTGTACTTCTAAAGTCAAAGCCACGTTTTCAAAAACAGTCCTGTCATCCAGTAATTTAAAATCCTGGAAAACTACACCAACCTTTCTTCGA
>JACPEY010000027.1 GCA_016183245.1 Candidatus Daviesbacteria bacterium | reverse complement strand
AAAAGAAAAAGCTGCTCCCGGTGTTTCGATCAAAAAAATTCCCATTCCCAAACCCGGCAAAGATGAAGTACTGGTTAAGGTAAAATATGCCTCAATTTGCGGCACTGACATTGGCATTTATGACTGGATTCCCTGGGCAGCGTCCCACATAAAGCCTCCGCAAGTAATTGGTCATGAAATAGTGGGAGAAGTTTTGGAAGTTAACAGCAGCAAAAAGACTAATTTTAAAAAGGGTGATCTAGTTTCTTCTGAAACTCACATTTTTTGTTTGAATTGTTTCCAATGCCAGATTAAAAATTATCATGTTTGCGAAAACATGAAGCTTTTCGGGATCGGCAGGGAAGGCGGTTTTGCCGAATATGCCACAATTCCACTCCGCACTACCTGGAAAAATGATCCTTCAATTCCTGCTGAGGTAATGAGCGTGCAGGAGCCTTTGGGAAATGCTGTCAATGCGGTTACTAAGGCAAAAGTTGCCGGCAAAAAGGTTTTGATTATGGGGCTTGGGCCTACCGGGCTTTGTGCCGGAGCTGTAGCCTGGGCGCATGGGGCAAAAGAAGTGGTTGGAGTTAATAATGAGCCTTACAGGCGGGGGCAACAGGTTAGGTATTCAGGAAGCGTTTGATGCAGTAAGGATTGCCGGAACTATAATTGCATTCGGGATACCGAGAGAAAATATTACTATTGATTGGGGTAAGTATTTAATTGATAAAGAATTGACAATTTTATCAGTCTTTGGCCGGCAGCTTTGGCGAACTTGGCATCAGACAACCAAGCTTTTGAAATCAGGCAAGATTGATTTATCTAAAACCATTACCCACAGGTTTAAGTTGGAAGATTTTGAAAAAGCCATGTCTGTGATGAAAAGCAGAAAGTGTGGTAAGGTTATTTTGGAACCATGAGTATTGCGGATTTTTACAGTAATCTGGGAGAAGAGGTCAAAAGCGGCAAGATCCCTCATGTTATAACCTCGGGTCAGGGGGCATATTTAACAATTGATGGAAAAGAGAAATTAAATTTTTGCTCCAGTCATTATTTGGGATTGGCAGAAGATGAGCGGATTAAAAAAGCAGTCTGTGAGGCAGTGGAGAAGTATGGAATGGGAACAGGGTATCGGACTTTGGCAGGGACTCATGTTTTGCATATTCAAGCTGAAGAAGCTTTAGCGCGTTTTAAGGGAGCTGAGGCTACAATACTTTTAACGGGCGGCTATCTGGCCAACTGTGCTGCCATTCAAACTATTGTCTCTAAAGAAGATATAGTCATCTCAGATGAGTTAAATCATGCGTCAATTATTGATGCTATCAGGCTTTCTCAGGTTAAAAATAAATTGATTTATAAGCATCTGGATATGGGAGAGCTGGAGGAGCGGTTAAAAGAAGCAAAGCAGTTGCAAAACACCCCCAAAGAGGACGGCAGCAAACCGTTAATTTTAATTGTCACGGATGGCGTGTTTTCTATGGATGGTGATTTGGCTCCTTTGCCCCAAATTGTAAAACTAGCTAAAGAATATGAAGCTTTGACTATGGTTGATGATGCGCATGGCGAGGGAGTGTTGGGGCGGGGAGGACGAGGCATTGTGGATCACTATAATCTACATGGGCAAGTTGATATTGAGGTAGGAACTTTATCCAAAGCATTTAGCGTTATGGGTGGATTTATTACCGGCAAAAAGGTATTAATAGATTTCTATAAACAAAAGAGCAGGCAGTTTTTATTTTCTAATGCTTTGACAATTGCCGATACTGCTGCAGTTTTGGAAGTGGTTAAGATTTTAGAGGAGTCTGATGAACTGGTTAAAAAGTTGTGGGATAACACTGACTATTTAAGGACAGAGCTGAAAAAACTGGGCTTTGATACAGGGAATTCCCAAACACCAATCACTCCGGTTATGATGGGGGATGAAGATTTGGCAAAGGAATTTAGTGTGAAACTTTTTGAGCTGGGTGTTTTTGCATCGCCAATTGTGTTTCCAATGGTTGCCAAAGGAAAAGCCAGGATCCGGATTATCCCGTCTGCTGCCCACAGTAAAAAAGATTTGGATTTTGGTATTGAAAGTTTTTCTGGAGTTGGCAGGGAGTTAAAAGTGATCTCCTGAGGTTTACCTAATATATACTGATTTGAAGTATTTTTTGAAGATATTTTCTGCTTCCTTAATTTGTTCTTGAGTTGGAACAGGACAATCTTCCAAAGGGTTTTCAATACCTAATTCTTTATATTTGTAAAACCCGTACTTATGAAAGGGTAAAATTTCTACTCTTTTGATGTTTTGGTAATTTTTAAAATAAGCACCCCATTTTTCCAAAAACTCCTGCTGGTTGGTGTAACCCGGCACCAGTACATACCTCAGCCACATAGGCTTGCCAATATTTTCCAGATATTTGGCAAATTGCAGCACAGGTTCATTTGAGGCATTGGTAACCTTCATATGCCAAACCGGGTCTATGTGTTTGACATCTAACAGCACTAAATCAGTTACTTCCAAAAGTTTTTTTGAATCTTCATCCAAAATTGAACCATTGGTATCCAAAGTGGTATTAAACCCAGCCTTTTTAGCCTTGGTGAAGAGGTCGGCTAGTTCTTGTCTCTGCAAAAGTGACTCGCCGCCGGACACTGTCAAACCGCCGATATTTTTAAAATACGGCCGGGATTTTTCCAGCATGTTCAGAATCTCTTCTGACTTCATCTGTTTGCCGCCTTTATGAGGCCGGGTATCCGGGTTGTGGCAATAAAGGCAGCGGAAGTTGCACCCTTGCATAAATACGACTAAACGTATGCCAGGGCCTTCGTGTGTGCCTAATGTTTCAATAGAATGAACCTGGAGCATAAGATTAAATTTTATCAAACTCCTCTTTAGTAATCCCCATTTGCTTAATGATACTTTTAATGGTTCCTGATTTAATTTCATGGTGATGAGGGATCACGCAGGTCTTTTTTCTGGATTCGCTCCACCAAATTTCATGAGTTCCTCCGGTATTTCTTCTGAAAACAAAATCAGCTTTTCGAGCTTTTCTGATTAATTCTCTGTAGGTTAAAGGTTTATGCATTATGCAGCTACTATGACAGGAAGTGTGATGGCGTTTGTAACACCTTTTTCTTTTTGCTTTTGAAGAGGAATCTTTAAACCTTCTTCCTTATACAAATCTATCAGAGATTGAGCTACTCCGGTAACTTCTAATATAGCTTCATCCACAGTATCGCCCTGAGCGTAACAATCAGACCAGTTAGGACAAGTTACCACGTACCCGCCTTCTTTTTGCGGTTCAATTTTTATGGGTAATTCATATTCAGAGACTTTTTTAGTTTGTTTATACATGACCAAATTTTACCACAAATTACTATTTTTGAAAATTAGAATTTCATTGATGTTACGACTGTGATATACAAGCTAAAGTTGACAATGTCTTTAAATCTCTTATAATATCGGAAAATAGATCTTTAAAATATAATTTTTAAAAATTTATTCCGAAAAGAGGTGAAGAAAATGGTAGATTATGAAAAATATTTAGCGAGAAAACTTGAGGAATCAAAACCTGGAAGAGTGAACTACACTGAAAGATTAAAAGCGCATATTGCAGATGTAAGGGCTATAATTGAAAAAGAAGGAGATGTTTCTCTAGACACCTTGATTGGAAGAACGCCGCGAGAGCATAGCCGTTTTCGTTGGGATTATATTGTAGAAATAGACCCAAATCCGCATATAAGGTGGTTGGCAAATCTAGGAGAGTGATTCATGGAAAGAGCGGGCGAGGACTTCCTGCTGGTGAGACCGGGAAAGTTTGACAAAATTCACTGCATATCCTGAAACCCTGATAGTCAGCTGGGGATATTCTTCCGGGTGGGCCATGGCTTTGAGTAGGGTTTCCCGGTTTAAAACATTGACATTTAAATGCTGTGCCCCTTTGGTAAAATAACCATCAAGGAGTGCTACTAAGTTGTTGATTTGGTCATCTTTAGTGTTGCCCAGAGCTTTGGGGACAATGGAGAAAGTATTGGAAATACCGTCCCGGGCATTTTTATAATTTAATTTGGCCACCGAATTTAAAGAAGCAATTGCGCCCTTGGTATCACGGCCGTGCATGGGGTTAGCGCCCGGTGCAAAAGGCTCGCCATCCTTGCGGCCGTCAGGGGTGGCGCCGGTTTTTTTGCCATACATAACGTTGGAAGTAATAGTCAAAATAGACAAAGTTGGGGTAGCATTCCGGTAAATATGGTGTTTTTTGAGCTCCGCGTTAAAATCATCAACCAGCTCTTTGGCAATTTTGTCAACCCGCTCGTCATCATTGCCGAATTTAGGAAAATCTCCTTCAACCTCAAAACCTTCTGTAATCCCATTATTGTTACGGATTGGGGTAACTTTGGCATATTTGATGGCAGAAAGTGAATCTGCCACCACTGAAAGTCCGGCAATCCCAAATGCCATTAACCGATCAACATTTGTATCCAAAAAAGCCATTTGAACCCTTTCGTAGTAATATTTATCATGCATGTAGTGAATAACATCCATGCTGCTAGTATAAACTTGTACCACCTTTGTTAAAGTTTTTTTAAACTCCGCCATTACTTTATTGTAGTCTAATACTTCATCGCCTAAAGATTTAATTTCTTCCACAAGCTGCACGCCGCTTTTTTCATCACGGCCTTCGTTTAAAGCCAAAAGTAAAGTTTTAGCCAGGTTACAACGGGCCCCGAAAAACTGCATTTGGGTGCCGCTCTTTTGCTGGGAAACACAGCAGGAAATACCGTAATCATCACAGTCTGAAATTTCTCTCATCAAATCATCATTTTCATATTGAATAGAGGAGGTATCAATGGAAACCCGGGCTGCAAATTTTTTGAAAGCTTCCGGCAGTTTTTCGGACCAGAGTATTGTCAAATTCGGTTCCGGTGCTGCTCCTAAATTATACAAAGATTGGAGGAAGCGGTAGGTGGTTTTGGTTACCTTGTGGCGACCATCTAAAAACATCCCTGCCAAAGACTCAGTCAGCCAGGTCGGGTCGCCGGCATAAATTTGGTCATACTCTTTCATCCGAAGCTGACGGACTAAGCGGAGTTTGATAATAAACTGGTCAATAAGCTCCTGGGCTGCATTTTCTGTTAATTTGCCTTCAGCAATTTCCTTTTCAATGTAAACGTCAAAAAAGCCGCTGACATTGCCTAAAGAAATAGCAGCCCCGTCCTGTTCTTTTAAAGCTGCAAGGTAAGCAAAATAGGTCCACTGGATTGCCTCAAAGGCATTTGTGGCAGGTTTGGAGATATCAAATCCGTAAGATTTGGCCATTTCTTTGATTAAATGCAGAGCCTCAATCTGATCACTCAATTCTTCGCGGTCGCGGATTTTTGAATCAGTCATATCACCAGATTTTTGTTCCAAATCTTTTTGTTTTTCTTCAACAAGGCGGTCAATACCGTAAAGTGCCACCCGGCGGTAGTCACCGATAATCCGGCCGCGGGCGTAGTTGTCCGGTAGTCCGGTGATGACTCCGGAGGAGCGGTATTTCCTCATTTCTTCGGTGTAGGCGTCAAAGATACCGTCATTGTGGCTTTTGCGGTATTTGATAAATATTTCTTTGACTTCCGGATCCAAAGTGTAACCATAATCATTGCAGGCCTGTTCAACTACCCGGACTCCGCCAAAAGGTTTGATAGCCCGTTTTAGCGGCTCATCAGTTTGTAAACCCACAATGATTTCCAGATCTTTTTTGATAAACCCTGGTTTATGAGAAATAGCAGTGGAGATGGTTTTGGTATCAATATTTAAAACTCCGCCTTTTTCCGCTTCTTTTTTAAGTAAGCTTTTACAGTATTCCCAAAGTTTTCTGGTTTTAGGGGAGGGACCTTCTAGAAAATCCAGGCCGCCGTCATAAGAGGAAAGATTGTGGAATAAAAAATCCCTGACATCAATAACCTTTTCCCATTCACCCCGTTTAAAAGCTTTCTCCATATACGAATTATATCATTTATCGATGAAACCTGATTAATTTATCACGCGCAGCGTATCCTAAATCATATACGGCCGGATAAGATTGAAAGACCCATTATAATTGGCAAAATAGCATATCTTAATAAATGAAAAAATATAGCCTTTATTCCTGATTGTTCCATCATTGGCTCAAACCAGAAAAAGAGATAACCAGGGATTCTTTTTAATATTCTTGTTGCCCAGAGTAGGTAAATTATTACATCAAAAACGCCTATTCCGAGGAAGAACCAGCCGAATAATATTTTCGTAGAAACCCGGGTAAATTTCTCCAGGGTTACCATAATCAAGATTATTACTATTAGGATTACTAAATAAAGTAACGCTGTTTTTGAGAGAAATGAGAGCATTTTAAAATTATATAATATTTTAAGCATAATGACGAAAATATATTGAATTGCTTCACCGGCCGAAGACTCCCTTCTCGTAATGACAGAGAGTGGAAATTTAGCTTTTTGAGGCTTCAGATGGTAAAATTTGCGGGATGAAGAGTAATTTTGAGGTTAAAGGGTTATCAGTTGAGGTTGACCCGTCTTCGCATGAAGCTTCCACCTTCGCTGAAGCTCCGGTGGACAAGTCGGCGAGGCGAGGGAAGAGGGTGGTTTTCGGGGTTAATTTAACAGTTAAGAGCGGGGAAGTACATGCTTTGATGGGGCCGAACGGGTCTGGCAAGTCTTCTTTGGCTTTGGTTTTGATGGGCCATCCGGCTTATCAGGCGGTTTCCGGTTCAGTAGAGCTGGGTGGAAAAAATTTACTCAGTTTAAAACCTAATGAAAGAGCAAAATTAGGCTTATTTTTATCTTTCCAAAATCCGGTGGCTGTGCCTGGAGTGAGTTTAGGGCAGTTAATTTGGTCTTCCTATAAAAGTATTACAGGCGATGGCAAAGCTGATATCAGGGAGTTTTATGAAACTGTTAAAAAGCAGGCCAAAAATATGGGATTAAAAGAGGAAATGCTGGAGCGCTTTATAAATGACGGCTTTTCCGGGGGAGAGAAGAAAAAGGCAGAGCTTTTGATGCTGTTAAGTCTCCAGCCAAAATTTGTGATTTTGGATGAAATTGATTCAGGTTTGGATGTAGATACTTTAAAAAAGGCAGCTGAAGTGGTTAATCAACTAGTAAAAAAGGGAACTGGTGTACTGCTGATTACCCATAATCAAAAAATTTTAAAATATGTCAAACCAAATGTAGTCCATGTTCTGAAAGAGGGGAGAATTGTTAAATCCGGTCAGGTCAAACTGGCAAGAGAAATTGAGGAAAAAGGTTATGCGGGAATATAGATTATTTCAAATGTCATTCTGGGGACGAACGTAGTGAGGAGTCCAGAATCAGATTCTGGATGCGCTCGATGACTCGCTTACCAGAATGACAGAAAGGGAGTAATGAAATGATGACTAAGGGTTTAAGCAAGCAAATAGTTGAAGAGGTTTCTGTTTATAAAAAAGATCCTTTCTGGATGACAAAACTCCGATTA
Source organism: Candidatus Daviesbacteria bacterium (assembly GCA_016183245.1). Classification (GTDB taxonomy): domain Bacteria; phylum Patescibacteriota; class Microgenomatia; order Daviesbacterales; family UBA10151; genus UBA10151. Next base: position 29,261 of record JACPEY010000027.1, on the reverse strand, counting down.
CAGGCATTGGAATACTTTCAAAAGGCTCCCATGCCCGCTTCGCCCGCTCAGCGAGGCGAGCCAGCTTTTGGCGGGGATTTGTCCGGATTGGATTTTGATAAAATCCACTATTTTATTAAATCCGGCAATGGAGTGAAACATGCCTGGAAAGATGTGCCAAAAGAGATTAAAAGAACTTATGACAAATTGGGAATTCCCAAAGCAGAACAAAAGTTTTTAGCAGGAGTTTCTGCCCAGTGGGACAGCGAAATGGTCTATGGATCGCTTCTAAAAGACCTAAAAGAGCAGGGAGTGGTGTTTTTAAGCATGGATGAAGGGTTGCAGCAATATCCTGAGCTGGTTAAAGAGTATTTTGGTACCGTGATACCAATAAATGATAACAAATTTGCCTCTTTAAATAGTGCAGTCTGGTCAGGGGGGTGTTTTATTTATGTACCGCCCAAAGTTTCCATTTCTCTGCCCCTTCAGGCATATTTTCGGATCAATGCCAAAAATATTGGTCAATTTGAAAGGACTTTAATCATTGCTGATCGCGGTAGTTTTGTGCACTACATTGAAGGCTGTACTTCTCCGGTATATACCACAGACTCTTTGCATGCCGGAGTGGTGGAGATTATTGTCAAACATGGAGCCCGAGTCCGCTACACCACAGTGCAAAACTGGTCCAAAAATGTCTATAACCTGGTGACCAAAAGAGCTAAAGTGGAAGAAAATGGGGTAATGGAGTGGGTGGATTTTAATAATGGGTCAAAGCTGACTATGAAATACCCTTCAGCATTATTGGTGGGCCGTGGTGCTAAAGTAGATATGCTTTCTTTGGCCATGGCCGGGGCCGGACAGGTTCAAGACACCGGTGGCAAAGCGATCCATCTTGCGTCTAAAACCTCATCGGTAATTAGGTCTAAATCTATCAGCCACCATGGCGGCAAAACCTCTTACCGGGGTTTGGTAAAAATTGCACCCGGGGTCAAAGATGTTAAATCCAAAACCATTTGCCAGGCCTTAATCATGGACGAGAGGTCCAAATCGGAAACCTACCCGGCAATTTCTGCCATTGGTGCTAACTGTGAGTTGTCGCATGAGGCTACGATCTCTAAAATTTCAGAAGAACAAATTTTTTACCTGCAAAGCAGAGGGATAGAAAAGGAAGAAGCTGAAGCTATGATAGTTAATGGTTTTATCAAGCCTTTGGTTCGCGAATTGCCTATGGAATATGCCATTGAACTGAATCAACTGATCAGGCTGGAAATGGAAGGAGCGGCATGAAAAGTCAAAATTCAAAAGTCAAAAGTCAAAAATATGGTAGGAAAGATGACTTTCCCATATTAAGGAAGAGCAGCAGGAAATTAATTTATTTTGATTCTGCTTCGACTTCTTTGAAACCTAAACAGGTAATTAAGGCTGTGACTGATTTTTATGAACAATACTCAGCTAATGTGCACAGGGGGATTTATTGGGAATCTGAGGAGGCTACCCGGAAGTATGAGGAAGTCAGGGATAAAGCGGCTAAGTTAATTAATGCTGAAAGGGAAGAAATTATTTTTACCAAAAATACTACAGAGAGCATAAATTTAGTAGCAAAAACCCTTCGCTATTGTCATTCCGAGCGAAGCCACGCCAGAGGCGGGCGAAGCGAGGAATCTCCCAATTTATTTGAGGCCCACATTCGTGGGAGATCCTTCGCCCTTCGGGCTCAGGATGACAAAAAAAATGGCAAAATTTTAGTTTCAGTCATGGAGCATCATAGTAATTTAGTGCCGTGGCAGATAGTAATATCAAATATCAAAGAGCAAAAATCAAAAATGGACTTTTTGGATATAAATAAAGAAGGGGAATTGGACTTGTCTGGCTTGGATAAAAAACTGAAAGGAGTAGATTTGGTGGCGATTACGCATGTGTCGAATGTTTTGGGGACAATTAATCCGGTTGAAGAGATTACTAAAAAAGCTCACCAGGCCGGTGCTCTGGTTTTAATAGACGGAGCCCAGGCTGTACCGCATATGAAAGTTGATGTTAAAAAGTTGGGTTGTGATTTTTATGCATTCTCCGCCCATAAAATGTTAGGCCCTTCCGGAGTAGGCGTGCTTTGGATGAGGAAAAGTATTGCTCAAAGTTTATCTCCATTTTTAACAGGCGGCGGGATGGTTAGCAAAGTAAGTCTAAAAGAGGTCCAATATCTGGACAGCCCTCAAAAATTTGAAGCCGGAACACCTAATATAGAAGGGGTAATTGGGTTTGGGGCAGCTATTGATTATTTGCAAAAGCTGGGAATGGATAAAGTAAGAGAGCATGAAAAATCTTTGACAGAATATGCTTTGGAAAAGCTGCAAAAAGTGCAAGGGTTGAATATTTATGGCCCTTTAGAGATTCAAAAGCGCGGTGGCATTATTTCATTTAATCTGGCGGGGGTCCATCCGCATGATGTGGCCAGTCTGCTGGATCAAGACGGGATTGCAGTACGGGCCGGTTCTCATTGTGCCATGCCGCTTCATCAAAGATTGGGGGTTAAATCTTCTGTGAGAATTAGTTTTTATATTTATAATAATCTGGAGGATGTAGATAAATTAGTAACGTCATTGCGAGCGATTAGCGAAGCAATCTAGCTCCAATCTAGATTGCTTCGTCGGTCGTCATACTCCCTCCTCGCAATGACTTAGGTCGGATTATGAATTTAACAGAGGAAATTATTTTACAGCACGGAAGGCAGTCTCCTTATAAAGGAAAGATGAAAAATCCTACTTTAAAGGGGGAAATGGATAATCCCTTATGTGGTGACAGCTTGAAAATTTATATTAAGCTGGAGCAGGGAAAGGTGATTGATATTTGTTTTTCCGGAGAAGGTTGTTTGATTTCCCAGGCTGCTGCCAGTTTATTAATAGGTGAGGTTAAAAAAGTTAAAGATCTAAAGAAAATTAAAGGGTTGAATGAGGATGTTGTTTTAACGCTGTTGGGAATTCCTCTAACTCCTTCGCGGCTCCAATGCGCTTTGCTTTCTTTGAAAACTCTAAAAAAAGCTGTTAATGGTGTCCTATAGAATTGAATTTGAGTTTTAGTTCTGCTATAATGCCCGATTATGAGATTAGAACCTGAAAATCCGGAAGCTTGGAAAGAAGTAACCGAATATCCAGTGTATGGGCAAAAAGTATATTTTGCTGAAGAGATGTCTCTTGATTCTAGAGCTAAAATCAGGTATGAAAAGGCGGTATCAGAAACAGGCTCAGAGGTAAGTATTACTAGAAAAAGAATAGATCGCTGGTTTGCAATCCCTCTTGAGAGAAGACTCGTAGAAACGGTCAAATATCACCCAGCTCAGCAGGGTAGTCTTATAAAAGCAGAGTATAATTATTCGCTGTCCGAAAGGCAAGAATCAGGTATACCAAAAAATATTAGTCTGATTGACCGATTTGGTAGTTGGCCACTGATTGCCGCACTCACTTTGCCAAAAAAAGATTTTAGTAACTTGGATATTCGTTACACCCACTTAGGCGTATTTGATTCTTTTGTGTTAGATTGCAATCAAGTTACTACAGATCAAATGGAAGATTTTACACAGAAACCATTAGAAGATAACCTTCGTCATCTCATTCAAGTTTTTGCATTTAGGGGTGCTAAATTATTCAGAGATTCGGAGAGTAGATTACTTAATCAAATACTTGGTGAAAGCGAATCAGATCCTAATTTAGAAGAAAGCACGCAAGAAATGATTGTAGAGAAATACAGAAAAGGGTGGAGCTCAGAAGAAACACTAGAGGCAAACGCAGATGTCTTAGCGACGGCTATGAAATTGACAGAGGTTGCCGAGCAAGTAGAAGGAAAAGCACTATCTTTCGAAGAAGCTTTTGAATTCGCCTGCTGGCTCAGCTTAAGAGTCTTAGGCAAACTGCCAGCTAATTATCTTACTATGTTACAAGCACAAAGAAATGATGTTATCAAAACTGTTTTGGAAAAAACTATAATTTTTCTTTTAAAAAGCCATTACTTTGATTTAGAGCAAAGCGGTAGTTACTCTGTTTTTTGTTTTCCAGATCAGGAACGAGTAGATGAGTTTAAATTGTCTTTTAGAGAAGGATTAGAAAAAGAATTCCATAATGCCCGAGTAGCAGACAGCAAGATTTACTCTTTTGACAATAATTCCTATTCCGTGGGTAGGAAGAGAGGTAGTATCTCTTTAAGAGTCGCCAGCTTAAGAAAATCAGATGCTAGATTTGAAGTTATGTTTGCTGAAAAGGTGGATCTGGATCAATTCAGAAAGTTACTCCTGTCAGAAAACCCACAAGATTGGCAAAAAGGATTGGATCTTTTTAGACTAGATTATAAATAAAGATTCCTGCCTGAATAACAAAAGGTTCAGAATAAGTGGTTATCAGAGAGTCTGGTACCTAGGCCAGGGGTGTTGATAATAATCTCTTTGACCTCCGGCAGCTCTTTCAATTTAGCCTCAACTTTATCAATATTTTCAGCCTCACAAATTAAATGAATATCCTGGCCTGTGTTGATGGTAAAATAAACCGGAATACCTTCTGCTCTCCATTGTCCTGCCAGTTTCATAATTTTCAAAGTCCCGGGAGTCCAATAAATTAAGGGCGGGGTTTGGGTTAGCATAATGGAATGAAGCTCCAAAGCTTCTGCCTCCAATAATTGCCCAAACTCTTTAAAGTTTTTCTCGGCAATTAATTTTTTAACCAGCTCATTTTTTTCTTTCATATGGGCAAGCCTGACACCCATAAATGGGGAAGAGGTGGCAGTTTGTTGGCCAATCGATGTGGAAACTTCCTTTTTACCCTCAGATACTACTGCTACTATGTCAGCAATAGCCCAATGGTCAGGCGGGAAAATTTGGACTGCATATGAGGTGTCCGAGGTGTCACCATCAAGCCATTCCGCAAATCCTGAAGGGATAGACCTGCAGGCTGAACCTGAACCTTGTCTTGCCAAAATGGATAAATCTTTTTCTGATAAATCTAATCCTGCAGCTTTACTGGCTGCAAGACTTAAAGCTGCAAAGCCGGAAGCAGAAGAAGAAAGCCCGGTACCGGAAGGGAAATTGTTTTTGGAAACAACTTTGGCTTTTAATCCGCCAGCTGGCGGACCGGCCAGTTTTCTGACCCGGTCTAAATGCTTGATGATTCGACCTGCTTCGCCTTCTTCGATTCCGCCCCCGTTAATAATAATTTCATCTTTTTGGTAATTTTGGGAAAATTCTACAGTGGTAGTGGTTAATAAATTGCTTAAACACATGGAGACGCTGCTGTTTTCCGGCAGTCTTAAAATTTCATCTTTGCGGCCCCAGTATTTAGTAAAGGCTATATTTGACGGTGCAATGGCTGTTGATTTCATGATTTTAGTAATTCTAAAGCAATTATAACTGTTGGGGTAACATTTGGTAGCATATTTTTTATTTCTGCGGTAGTAAAGAATCTTGTTTCGTCAACCTCCTCGTTTTGGATTTTAAAGGGGCCATTATGTCTTGCCAGATAAAATGCCTGCATTTGTCTATGCTCTGGATGGTCATTGATAACTGTTTTAATGAAGGTTAGTTTTGCATTTACGCCTAATTCTTCCTGTATCTCTCTTTGAGCTGCTTGATTATAATTTTCCCCTCTGTCAACATGACCTGAGGCAGATATGGTATACATTCCAGGAAAGGTATCCTTGTTTTTGCTTCTTTTTTGAAGAAGTATTTCACCTTTATCATTTAAAATAATAATTGCGATTATTCTATGTAGCAGGCTTTTTTGATGGGCTTCTTTTCTGGAAACTATACCTAAAATATTGTCTTTTTCGTCAACCCAAATTACTTGATCCATAATATTTTGTCATTGCGACCCCGGATCAAGTCCGGGGGAAGCAATCTTCCGCGGTGGTAGATTGCCACGTCGGTCGAAGACTCCCTCCTCGCAATGACAGAAAGACTAGTCCTCGATTCTAGCACCTTGGACGCTTGCTTCAACTTCTATTACCTGCCCGCCGGCGGAAGTGATCCCGTCTTTGACAGCCTGAGTTTTTTCTTCAGGGGATAAGGCAATCATGCAGTCGCCGCCGCCGGCACCGGACAGTTTTGCCCCATATGCTCCAGCCGCTTTAGCGCCTAAAATCATATTATCGAACTTTTCGATGCTTACTCCGAGGTTTTCCAGCAGCTTCTGGTTAGAATTCATGAGCTCACCTAAGGTAGTCCAATCTTTACTCAAGATAGCTACTTTAGCTTGCTCTACCAACTTTCCAATATTATTGTAGATATCTTCTACCATCTGGGGATTTTCCTGGGCCAATTCTGAAACCTGATTCATTAAGGTAACTGTGTCTGCTTTAATGCCGGAATAACCAACAATTAAGGGAAGCGATTCAATATTTAAGGGTTCGATGGTTTTGCCGGGTGTAATGTAGTACAAAGTTCCTCCGTAAACTGCCGCGGCCACATCAAAGCCCGACCCTTTGCCCTGAATATCTAAAACTGTTTTGTACGCCAGATCAAAAATAGCTCTGTTGTCTAAATTGGCGCCGGTAATTTCTGATATAGCTTTAATAACGCATACTGTTGAGGCAGAAGAGGAGCCAAACCCGAATTGGGAAGAAAATTCTGATTGGGTGGTAATACTGATTCCTGTCATTCTGGCAAGGTCGCCATGGCGACCGCGTCCAGAATCCACGGATCGAGCTGATTCTGGAGTCACTTCGTTCCCCAGAATGACATTCTCCATGAAATTCTTGACCGCCATCTCCACAAATTTAGCCCCTTTGGGAATGTCGTCAACCCCTAATTGATCCATTGGCTTTTTATAACCTGTCACTTTAACATCAGGAGCTTCAAGCTCAAATACCGGCTTATCCAAAAGCTCTACAGTAGCCCTCATGCGCTGCCCTACAGCTGTCACAATGCAAGGTCTGCCGTAAACAACAGCATGTTCACCAAAAAGCATTAATTTCCCCGGAGCTGAAACAGTAATTTTTTTCATAACTGAGATTTGATTTCTGTTTTACCAAAAAATTTAAGTTTAAGCAATCCGGCATCATAGGTTAAGAAAATATCACAATCTGCTTGTGCTGCGCTGTGGAGTTGAATATTATCTTCCAGATCTTTTGTTGGTCCGATTAAAGCTTTATTTAAAATATCGTGGCTTAGATTTATCAAATTAAAATCACTGATAAAAGAATCCATCTTTTTATCAGGAACAGCTATTTTATTTACGTAAAATAATATATGGCAGGATAGAGTAGAGATAAATCCTTTTTGTTCGTCTAGTATCTCTGTCTCAACTTCTGGTGCTCTGTTGGTAAGACCTATGAAATGATTTGTATCAAGAAAGACCCTGGCCATGTTTTTTCATCATTGCTGCCCTATATCTTCTGTCGATTTCCTTAAGTGTTAGCCTTGGAAGATCAAGTTTTTGAATTTTAGCCTCAAGCTTTTTAGCATCAATTATTTTTTCTTTGGTTTCCTTTTCAGGTATGACTCTGCCGATAACTTCAGACCTTCGTATAAGTTTGACCTCTTCGCCCTTTTCTAAAGATTTGGCGAGTTTATTTGACTTTGTCCTAAGTTGTGTAAAAGTAATATATTGCATATTCTAAATGTACACTCAAATATACATTTTGTCAATGATTTCAGCCTGAAGCGTTTCTAACACTCTTTGTCAGAAGTTCTTCTCTGGTTCTAATATACCATTGTTGGCTGCTATAATCTTTTAAGGACTGAGCCCATTGTTGAGCAGTTATTCCTTTTGGCCGCCATTCCTCGATCAGTTTGCCTAAGGGCCTTCTGAAGTTTCTGCTGAAGTAACTTACTGCTTCTACAGCTGAATCTGCCAAATCCCCCCGGGTGTTTTGGATTCCCTCATCAGTCAAACCGCCGATGCTGGTAATTTTTTCGGCTAATTCTTCTGGGGTTGCTGGTGAGATAAGCCCTTTTCTTGCTTCAATATAATTTCTACCCTGTCCATTTTTAGTTGACAGTACTAACTCAGCATAAGTCTGAATAGATAAACCCCTGGCATGCAATAAACCATGCATCCAGTCTCTTTGAACATCGTACAAAGGTGCAATTAATTCCTGAACTGCTTCCGGATAAACAGATTGAGGGTTGATATAAACTAACCTGACAGCCCCTTCAAGTAGGATTGCATCAATTTCGTTTCGTCCTGCTTGTAGGCCAAACTTTGGGAGGTCAGCCCCTTCTCCCTGTAATCTGGCTCCAGCCACAAAAGCGCTTCTTCTGGCAATTACTGAAACACCGTTAGCTTCAGCTTTGTCTGCAATATAGAGAGCGCCTAATATCCTTTGTCCTGGTGACCATTTTGCCGGATCAGGTTTAGTAATAAAGAATTTCGGGACACGCTCATTTGCCCTGATTGAGAAAGCGATAGCCCTTTTTTCTGATAAAGTTGGTTCAAAGATGCCTTTATCGCTTAATTCCTTACAAAATCTTAAGGCTGCCTTAGCACTTAAATAAGTATCTAATTTTTCATTGATTTGATTATTTGATCTTTCAAAATCATGCATCCATGCCGGAATCCTTAAGACTAAAATATCCCGTTCCGGAAAATTAGCTGCAATTGCTGCAAGTTCTGTCAGGTGGGCTACGTTCCGCAGGTGGCTTTCTTCGTGACCTGTATAGGCTTTACGCGGGTCGCGGTGTTTACTGAGATAGGTGATGGCAGCTTGATCAATTAGTTTAATTCTTTCTAAATCTACAGTCATAAGATTAAGGTAAACTATAAAGTTGAGCAATAACAACTTGCAAGAGACTGGAATCTCTGAGTAGTTGGAAGGGATTTTGAGGAATAGTTTCATGCCGAATAAGGAGTCGAATTGCAGCAGTATCAGTGTATAAACCAGCTTGCCTACAACCCTCAACGTATCGCCTTACAGGCCTGTGTCCTTCCAGTGGCCAGATGGCATTTGGTCCTAAATTGGCTCTCGCGGCAGTATTTTGTTCTGTTAGCCAAAACCTGGTAATTTGTTCTCTTGCCGTTAGATCTTGAATCGTTGGTTGGAGGCCATTATCAGGGTTATTTAAAGCTTGTGGGTAGGTAGCTACCCAATTAGCCAGACCCTCCTCTTTTTTGGGCCAGTCAAATCTTTTTAAAAATTCCTCCAATACACGGGCCGGATTTTCCCAGAGATCGTGATGCCAGTCTGCAAAGATGGCAAAACCGCCTTTTTTCAATACCCGCGCGTATTCCTCAAAGGGAACTCTGGCATGATGATGGACAGAAGCAACTCCGGTTAAAATATCAACCGAACTAGGTTCTAAATTTCTTAATACTTCTATATCTGACCCGACTAATTTTTGGTATTCGACTTCCGCTTCTTCCATCAGTTGTCCGGCCACCTGCAGTTTATCCCCGGCCAGATCATTAAGAAGCATAGTAGTGTTGCGTTTAATATGCTTGGGAAGCAGCCTAGCTACGGCTATACCCGATGCTCCGGCACCGGCTCCGACATCTAACACGACAGGTGATTCTAAAGATAATATTTCTATGGCTGCTACGGCGACTCGGGCTGCCGCCTGTTGCAACATACCATTATAATCACCAAATCCGGCTTCTATGGTGACTTGTGTAACTAAATCATTTTGGGCCTTTGTCCCCGAAGCCCATTCTTCTTTATAAGCTTGTAGCGCCTTAGTTTCATCAATGTACCTGCCTAATCCATACAGCGGGTAAGCATAATCGGGAACACGGTAAGGGGAGCCCATTATTATCGGCATTAAGGATTCATTGTGAAACTCCGGTGCTGTACGCATGGGAAGAATTCTACTATAGGTATGAGCTTTTTACAACATTCATGACTGTAACGTACATGTGTACGATCGTATCAATGTACGTTAATCTATTCCTGTCTGACTCCTTCAACCCCCAGGGTAGTACTAAAATAGGGGAGTTTGTAAGACCTGGCAATTTTTTCTACCTTTGTTTTGTCCGGGTGGTAGGCAAGGATGATTCCTGTCGGGCCTGTTGTTGATCCGGCTCCGCATATTTTGGCTGCACCGCCTGCTTTTTCAATCTTTCTGATAATTTTTTGAGAAGTTTTGGAAACTACCCCGATTGCTTCCAGGTTTTTTTCTCCCAGCCTGATTATTTTAATAAACTTGCTGCTGTCACCGCTTTTTAATACCGGTAAAAGTTTTTCTGCAAGTTCAGTTTGACTTTTTAATGACTCATTAAAAAGCTGCGGGTTTTTCTCGCGCAGAACTTTGACAAGAGAAACCATTTCCCCGGTTGATTTTTTGGGTTTCCCGGTATTTATTAAAACAAAATTCTGGGCCAGCCTTTCCGGGATATTAATCCCTAAAGGTTTGATGGTTTTTGGCTCGCGGATAAACCTAATGATACTTCCAAAGGTGATAGTTGAATTATCACCGCCGGAAGGGTTGCCATGGAAGACTTTTTCCGCCTCATAAGTGAGGCTGTTGATTAAGTTCAAGTCCCATTTAACTTTTAGAAAAGAGAGTAGGGCTGCAATGCAGGCAGCGGAAATTGCAGCAGATGATCCCAGTCCTGCGCCAATGGGGATTTGGGAAGAGATCTCCAGTTTATAAGGCGGAATGGTTTTGATCTTAAGATGTTTTTTGATGATAGGTTCAACTATTTCTGTCATTCTGGCCCGCTCCGACTCGTCGGAGACGAGGCGAGCCTGTCCAGAATCCTTACCTGAATAGATTCTGGTGTCCTCCGACAAAATGTCGGAGTCCCCAGAATGACATCGTGCGATTGTAACTGTCGTTCTTAGATCAACGGTAGCAAGTATAGCCGGTGCAAAGTACACCACAAAATGTTCTCCTAAAAGGTGAATTTTGCCTGGAGCGGAAACAATGATTTGCTTACTCATATAGACAATAACTTGTACGATCGCACACTATATTGATATCTGAATTATTAAATGGGTTTGGCTTTTATACCGTATTCTATCACCTCATCAAGTTTGACTTTACCCAGTTTCCTCACAACTGTAATTATTTTTGCATTTGGTTTTAAATCTTTTTCCTCAAAATCAACCAGCTGTAAAGGCATTCTGGTGCCTGCCAGTCCTGAGCCTGCCGAAGGATTAAATTCTACAATTGCCACAAAATAGGGGGCTTCGTGTTCAAAGCCTGCAGGGGCAATAAATACTTTAGTCCACACAATAATCTTACCCACTTTTCTCAGGTAATTTTTAATATTTTTATGATGTCTCCAAACTGTTACAGGACTACTCATAATTTTGTAAAACATGAACTACTACTGTTGCCCCGGTGCCTCCGACATTGTGGGCCAACCCGATATTTGCATCTTTGACTTGTCTTGTGCCGGCATTTTTCCGCAGCTGTTCCGTTATTTCAATAATTTGTTTGACACCGGTTGCCCCAACCGGATGTCCGCACGCCTTAAGTCCTCCTGAGGTATTGACCGGGCATTTGCCTCCCAGTTTGGTATTTTTTCCTGCAATAAATTTGCCTCCCTCGCCTTTGGGACAAAAGCCCAGGTCTTCCATAGCCATAATTTCTGCAATACTAAAGCAATCGTGAACTTCTGCAACTTTAATATCAGAAATTTCCACCCCTGCCTGCTCCAGGGCTTTTTTGGAAGCGATTTGGGTAGCTTTTAGCTCTGTTAGACTTTTCCTTTGCGCCAGGTCAATTGTATCAGAGGCAACAGCGCTGCCCGTGATATACACACCTTTGGTGTTGCTGTCTGCCGACAGGATTACTGGGGGAAGAGTCAAACAGGGTAATCGGGTAAGAGATTAGGCTGCTGTTTAAGACTTTCTCCGGGGTGATTTCAAACGGGTATTGAGCTTTTTTGTTAAAAGTTGCGTGATAATGATTTTTAACTGATACCTCAGCCAGTTGTTCCCGGGTAGTGCCGTATTTTTGCATATGAGCCTGGGTCATTAAAGCGTAAAGTGCAGGAAAAGTCAGCCCTGCTTTTCTTTCTTTTGAGGAGGAAGCACCCATTAAAGCCCAGGTGATTTGACTGGCCGGGGCATCTGTCATTTTTTCTGCTCCCACCACCAGGACGTTTTTATAAGTGCCGGCTAAAATGCCCTGGATTGCCAGGTGTATTGCCAAACCCCCGGAAGCACAAGCTCCTTCTATCCGGAAAGATGCACAATTTAGCCCTAAAGATGATGCAATTACCGGGCCTAAGTGGTCCTGTCCGGCAATTTTGCCGATTAACATATTGCCTACAAAAACCGCATCAATTTGGCTGGTAGCCAGTTGCGAATCGGCAATAGCGTCTCTTGATGCTTCCAGGGCCAAATCAAGTAAAGATTTGTCCCAGAGTTCTCCGAATTTTGTCAGTCCAATACCGGCTACTTTGATATGCATAAATTTAATTCAAAATTTCAAGTTAAAATTAAAAAGTTTTCAAAGAAAACTTCTATACTTTTGACTTTTAACCTTTGACTTTTAACTTTAAATTCTATATTTATTAATAATATTTTTAGCTACCAGTGAATAATCTATCATTTGTTTATCCTGAATCTGGCTTTGGACAGTATGATGATTGTTCTTTTGGAACTCCTTTAAAAGGGGAGTAGTTTCAAAAACAAAAGCATCAGATCCGGCACCTGAACCATAAGAGCAGACAAAGATTTTTTGTTTTGGTTTGGCTATGTCCAAAGTGGCAGCCAGCCCTACCAAAGATGAGGCAGAGTAGGGATTGCCGATTTGAGAAACTGTAAAGCCCGGTTTTAACTGTTCGTCCGAAAACCCCAGCCTTTTGGCTGCTTCTTTGGGGAATTTGCCGTTTGGCATATGAAAGACGGCATAGGCAAAATCAGCTGGTTTAAGTTTGGTTTTATTAAGAAGCAGTTTGGAAGCTCCGGTTACGTGATAAAAATAGCTTGGTTCGCCGGTAAACCTGCCTCCGTGGGAGGGGAAGCGTTCAATGTCCCTTCTCCAAAAGTCCGGTGTATCAGAGGAAAAGGAATTAAAGTCTAAAATATCGGCAATAGTGTCTGTTTTTCCCAAAATATAGCTTGCTGCAGCAGATCCGGCAGTGCATTCCAAAACATCAGCAGGCTTGGATTGGGCTACATCAGAACCAATTGCCAAGACATATTTTTTATCTTTACCGATAAGCCCTGAAAGAAGCTGGATTCCCGAAGTTCCTGCTTTACAGGCAAATTCCAAATCTACTGCCAGTAAGTCTTCCCTCAAACCTAAAATTCCGGCAATGGTGGTGGCGGTTGGTTTTACAGAATAAGGATGTGATTCGCTCCCTACGGTTATGGCTCCGATTTTAGCAGGGTCAAAATTGAAGGGTTTGAGGGCATTTAGGGTAGCCTCAACTGCCAAAGTAACAGCATCCTCATCAACTGAGGCAACTGCTTTTTCGAAAACCCCCAAAGCTTTTTCGATTCCATCTGCCTCTCTGCCCCAGGCATGGGCAATCTGAGATGGTTTGATCCGATATTTTGGTATGTAAACTCCGTATGAAATGATACCAGTCATGATTAATTTAAAATTCAAAATGCAAAATTCAAAATTGTGGTATGTTCTCGCTTTGCTTGAACAATATATATTTCGAAACGATAGTTGAGAAATTACCTTACTTTTGAGTTTTGATTTTTGACTTTTGACCTCTTCCTAGTTTCTGGTGTGCTTTTGCCAATGACCCTTCTGCCAGAGAGGCCATCAGGGAAACTTCCACCGCCAGTATAGCAGATCCCAAAATTTGGGCATATTTTACACTATCTCCGGTCCCTTTAACACCCATAATAGATAAAGCTTCCTGTTGGGCAGGCAGGTGTGTTCCGCCGCCTACAGTACCGCACATTAAAGAAGGTAAATAGATTGAAAAATAAAGGTCGCCGTTTGTCAAAACTTCTGCAGTAGTTATGCCTAGACTTCCTTCTGCAACGTGCGCTAAATCCTGGCCGGTGGCTGCAAAAACAGCTGCCACCACATTGGCAAAATGAGCATTAAACCCTAAAGAACCTGCCATGGCAGAGCCGATTTGGCATTTTCTATATACAACTTCAGCTATTTTTTCCGGTGTAGTTTTTAAAACTGATTTGACAATTTCTTTTTTCAAAACGCTTTCTGCCCAAACCCTTTTGCCTCTGCCTGAGATAAAGTTTAACCAGCCGGGTTTTTTATCAATATCAAAATTGCCGGCAATTGAAATACATCTGGCTTCGGTTCCCTGTTCAATCAAACTTACTGCCTGCTCTGTAGCAATGGTGGCCATATTCATGCCCATGGCATCTTGGCAATCATAATAAAAACGGGCAAATAAGTTTCTGCCTACTAACCTGCAGCCCATTTTTTTTAAGCGTAAGTGATGGGAAGTTGTCTCTGCAACTTTGGCCAAATCAGCAAAATGGTCTTTGATCCACTGTTTAATCTGTATGCCTTCCCTGATACCCTTAACTTTAAAAACAGGCCCGCGTGTTACCCCGACTTCTTCTACCAAGACTTCCGCTCCGCCTGATTGATTGATAGCTTTGCACCCCCGGGAGGCAGAAGCAACGAGCGCTCCCTCGGTAGTGGCTAGAGGGAGATAATATTTTTTTCCTGTTCTGTCATTCTGAGCGACAAGCGAAGAATCTCTCAACCCTTCGGGTCTGAGCCTCAGGGTCGAAGACTTGTTTGAGATTCTGACATTCGTCAGAGATCCTTCGGTCGAAGACTCCCTCAGGATGACAGAAGAATGGATTAATAATGGGCCTGCTATTCCTAACGGGATCTGGGTGGCTCCAATCAGGTTTTCGATGTTGCGGCCAACAGCCTGGTCTTCTGTAAAACTAAAACATCCAACATTATCCAGTTTGATATTCAATTCTGTTTCCAAAAATTCACGCCTTTTTTGCGCTGAGGGAAAGTCGCGTAAAGATAATTTGTTCTTCATGTAGCCAATTTTAACAGAAGTCTATCAAAACTCAAATTGATTCTAGAGTTGACAATATAGTGTGCGATTGTACAAGTAATTGATGTAAAGTTAAGAAGCTGTATACATTGGCGTTAATGTAGGACTTGTGGTAAATTTATCAAGTGGATTTTGAAAAGTATCTGAAAGAGTCTGTCAAAGCAACAGACAAAGAGATAGAAAGAATTTTAAATAAGCAACTAAATGAGGCCGGAGAAATTGATAAAAAGCTGGTGCCTCTTCTTTTCGCTTTTATTAAATCATGCCGGGGAGGGAAGAGGATTAGGGGGGCTTTGGTGGTTTTGGGATACCAGTTAGGAATGTCATTCTGGGGAGGAGCGGAAGCGACGACTCCAGAATCTAGATCCTGGATGCGGTCGCCAAGGCGACCTTACCAGGATGACATTTATAAAGTTGCGGCAGCTTATGAAATACTCCACAGCGCAGTTTTGATTCACGATGATATTATTGATCAAAGTCCTTTGCGCCGTGACCAGCCTGCTTTGCATCAGGCTTTGGGAGGGAATCATTACGCTCTCTCTCAGGCCATCAGTTTAGCAGATTATGGTTTTTTCTTAAGTTTTAAGCTGATTTCAGAAAGTGATTTCCCTACAGATTATAAAATTTCTGCCCTTAAATTATTTTCTCAGATTATGATGAATACTGCCTGGGGGGAATTGTTGGATTTGGAGGATACTGATCCGCTTATTGTGATGAAATTTAAAACCGCCTGCTATACTATTGCCGGGCCTTTACAACTTGGAGCAATTTTAGCCGGCGCAAACGAGGAAAAGATTAGGATATTTGGGCAGTTTGGGGAAAAATTGGGAATAGCTTATCAAATCAGGGACGATATTTTAGATAATGAAACAGATAATATTGAAAAGTTAGAGTCGGCCGGAAAAGCCGCAGAAAAATATACAAAACAGGCATTGAACTTATTATCAGATATAACTAAAGATGAGAATATGAGTAAATTATTAGAACAGATGGGAGAGTATTTAGTTAAAAGGATTAAGTAAATTCAAAAGTAAAAATGCAAAATGTTTTTCAAACTGCCTTCGGCAGAACAAAATTACAATTGAAAAGTTAAAAGTGTAGAACTTTTTAATTTTAACTTGTACTTTTGACTTTTAATTTTTAATTTTTGACTTATATTCTATGAGAAAAACAGATAAACAGAACATTCCTTCCCACATAGCCATAATCATGGATGGGAACAGAAGATGGGCCAGGGGAAAGGGATTGCCTGATATGAAAGGGCATGAAAAAGGGGCAGAGACTTTGGATAAAGTGGTAGAGGCAGCTGAGAAGTTTGGAGTAAAAACTATTACAGTTTATGCACTCTCGACTGAAAATATTAAAGAGCGTGCTAAAAGGGAGATATTGGGACTTTTTCAAATCTTTAGGAAAGGGTATCATTCAAGGCTTAAAAAAATGATGCAAAGAGGGGTAAGTGTGACTGTTTTAGGGGAGATGCACGGCCTTCCAGGTACCATAAAAAAGCTGATAGACCAGGTGAGGAAAACTTACATTAAAAGTGAATCCATCAAATTAAATATTGCCTTAAATTACGGCGGGAAAAAAGAAATTGTAGCGGCTTTTAAGAATTTGCTGGAAAACGGCATAGATGTAAACAAAATCAATGAAGAACTGGTGGCAAAGCATTTATATACCAAAGGCCAGCCTGACCCTGATTTGGTAATCAGGACAGGAGGACGGAGTAGGCTTTCAAATTTTTTGCTTTGGCAGACAGCCTATTCGGAATTTTACTTTACTACTACTTTGTGGCCGGATTTTGATGCTAAGAAGTTAAAAAAAGCCATTTTGTGGTATCAGGATCAGAAGCGTAACTTTGGTAAGTAACTTATGTTACTTAGAGCCTATTTCAAAACTGTCATTCTGGGCCCGCTTTGCAGGCTGCAGACGAGTCATCGAGTCCAGAATCCACGGATCAGACAGATTCTGGAGTCCTCACTACGTTCGTCCCCAGAATGACATTAGGGTTTTGAGATGACTGCTAGGCCTATTGAATTTCTGACCACTTTTGGAAAGTATCGGAGAACAAATTCCTTAAAATAACCAGATATTTTGGCTGATGTTGAATTAGTTCAGCAGGGGTAGTATTGTTGGCTGCTCCCAGTGTCCGGCAGAATTCAATTTTATTGCTGCTGTTAAGAGCAATTAAACTGCCGTTGACAGTAAGCTGGCTGGCAGCAACAGGACTGTTATGGCTGCAGGTGTTTGGGTTGAGGATATTAGAAGTGTCAGTTGCCGTATATAGAGTGCCGGAAGAAATTATAACTGCATTAATTACCGTCACTGATTTGTCAATTAACACATTTCCTTTTACCACAAAAACCAGCCCGCCGGTATATCCTATATCGCTTTGTATGGAAAAGTTCCCTTCTACAAATACCAGACCAGGTGGTTTGAGTGGATCAGGATCCTGGAGAAAGCCTAAGCCGGGGCGTTTTAATAAGTTGCCATTGATCAAATAAAGATGGTTTTTTGTATTGTCTCTGAAATCTATGGAACTTTCATATATATCTGTAGCACCATTATAATTTAAGGGTATGGGATCATGTTTTGTGACTGCAGCAGAAGATTTAGCCTGGGCATAATAGCGCGATTTTAAGTCATCATAAGTATCAATTGCGTAGGGCGCAAAAGGGGCTTGAGGGGAGATAACGCAGGCGCCTTTTGGGTTGCCGAATTTAACTGAAATATTTTTTGCACTGATTAACCCATCAGCCCTTTGATTAAGATTTTGTACCGGGCAAGGCATATTCCATGGTTCGCCTGTTGCTGCAAAAGCAGGATGGAAGTAAAATGAAAGTACCAGGAATAAGAATAGAGCTGTTATTAATTCTATTTGTAGAACTTTAATCCTCATCATGGTCCTTGGGGGGAGTTTATTTCTTTATTGGAATGGACATCTCCGCCGGTTGTTTTTAACCAGGGTTGTTGTATTGCACTGAGGGTAATTGTAATTGGAGCGCACGATGTATCAGTACTTACATTACCTGCTGTGTCAACAAGCCTTAAGGTAAATTTATAGTCTCCTGTAGCAAATCCTGCCGTGTTCCAGGGGAAAGGCAAAGTCAGGCCGGCAATTGGGGGTATGCTGCTTAAAGTTGTTGAAGCAACATCAGCACTCATAGAGCTTGTATAAATACTAATTAGTTCTCCTACAGTAAAGATGGCAGATTTTGGATAAAGATCGCAAGTAGGAGGAGTGGCATCAAAATTCCAGGCGGCAAGCGCGGAAGAAGGTAGGAATGCAAAAACAACGAGTGCAATAAAGGAATAGGTAAAAAGACAGCGTTTTAAATCCATACCTAATCTATTATTGCAACATTGGAAATTTTTTTGCAAGCTACAATCGTACAAGAAGCCCATAAAGCTTTTGGGTAATTTACAATCTTGACTTTTTGTGATAAATATGGTACTATAGGTCCAATAAATATACCTCGAGCAGAAGGTATATATATGTCAAACGGTCTAATAACTCCTGAGGGACGATGTCCTGGAGAAGAGGAAATTGGTCCTAAAGTAGTTAGTCAGAATTCAAAAGATAGAATATCACCCCTTAACCTCCTTGGGGTGGAAGTTTTTTTTCCAAAAATTGCCATTCCTGTTACTCCGTTTGGTTCTAATGTTTTAGATTTAGGCAAGCTTACACAAGTAAGAGCAGTTATCAGACAAAACAGAATTAAGGCTGGTTTGGCAGAAGATGATCTGAGACAGGCAGTTTTAACTGATTCTCCCCAGACAGTAAGAAATATTGACGGGCAATTATTGGAATCAGGAGAAGACTATATTATTGTTGGAGAAAAACCTCTCAAAGCTCCCAAGATTAACAATTCTTCATTACGTAGCAGATGCTTGCAGTTTGCAGAAGCTGCTTTTGTTGTTGCAGTCTCTATTCTTTCCTCTGGTGTTGATTTTGATCAAAAATCAGCTCAGGCAAAGGAATCAAACCTTGGTGATCCGACTTCTAAAAAACCACTGGAAGCTAAAGGAGGGATGCTTTCAGAGCAGATAATTACCAGTTATACTGTGGTTGATTTACAGTTAATAGGCAGGGACAGGCTGGCAACATTGATTAATCTGGGTGATCTGGGTCAGTATATTGCCAGCGGAGGACTAAAAGACGGAGAGCTGGCTCTGGCAAAGAAGTTAACTAAGTTGCCGTTTCTGGGTACAGCTGTTATTGCTTCAGACGATGGTTCAATTATGGGTGCATTAGGAAGTACTGGCCCTGGTATGAATGAAGGTAAGCTGGGTTTGTATGAAAATGGCGGCATATCGGTTTACAATAACGGTAAAGGCAGTATTCTGGACGGAACAGTCACACCGGACAAAACAGGCATTATTGTTAGGGCAGGCAATATTTCGGCCGGAGAAACAGAATATCTTTACCAGTATTTTGACCTGGCTACCAGGACTTTCCGGACGTTTAACTTATGCGGTGGTTGTCTGCCTGGTGGCGTGGGAGGCCCGTTAGTGAGTGTATCTGCCGATACCTCCTCAAGTTACGGTACTGGTTTTCCTTATCCGGGATATATGGAAACTGTTTTTAATCGTACCACTTTAACTGCCTCTACCACCCAAAGGCATTCGGAAGAGGGGCATAATATGAGTAAAAGGTTAAACCATTATTATAATTCCATTAATGAACATATTATCTGGATGGTTAATAATGATACATCTGATCCTGAGAACACATACCAATGGGCTACTTTGATCCATAATACTGATAATGTACGCGATTTCGCTAAAGATGTGCGTCCCAATATTACGGGTTACCCTGAAATTAACGCCGGAGGGGGTACATCAGGAATCGGGATTGCGGCCGCAGTTGCAGATTTATCTGGTGGTAGAGGGTATATGTCAACAGCATTTCTTCCTAGGGCCAGTGTTATCAGATATCCGCATATTGAGACTTTTTCTTTAGATAAGCCCGGAGATTTAAACCAAAGGTTTTTGGTGCCGGAGGACGGAGATTCACCTCCTGCTTGGCCAAATGGAGGGATGCGCGGAGATCCGGGCCGGTTTGTGACGGTTTTAACCCAGGGTACTGAGAGGTATTTACTAAGGGACGTAAGAGTTAATCAGACTGCATATAATGGTTTATTACTTCGCCGGATTACCAATGGTATTACATCTTCTGACCAGTGGATAAAAGTCACTATTGCAGGTGGTTATGCTTTGTATCTGCCGAAAGTCATGCAGCCAGCTAATTAGGGGGGATGTCGGATTGGAAGCTGCTTAAATTATTGCTGTCAATTACAAAGCCGGGGGTATACATCTTCTTGCTGCCAAAGTCTTTATAATACCTAACTTTCCATTGGGCAAAATAATTACCCTTGGAAACAGGAAAAACAGTCAGTATCGATTGACCCAGGTTGTCATATATGGGATACCCATTGATGATTTCACTGCTAATATCTACCCACCCGGAGCCTTTAACGAACGCATAATAATTGCCGATGGTAAAACCAAATCCTGTATTATCCACTAAACAATTGTCTGTTTGGTTGGCGCAATTTTGGGCAGCATAAGCCAGCATAAACCCTATGGCAGGATCTGCATTAATTTGACCCTCAATGGCAGTTAAATTAGAAAGAGCCTGCTGGTCTGTAGTCTGCCCCTGTCTTTTATCATAAAAGGCTGATACATAAAGTTTTATGTCACCAGTCCCTTTGGTTGCATTTAATTTAACAGTCATAGGGTTATACCAGCCTTTGCCCCCTTCAAGCCCTGTTTGCCTGCCTGAACCTTCAAAGGTGGTGGTAAATGTGTCACGGTTAGGATTATTGCCAATCTCAAGTGAGGTGATTTCAGGAGGGTTGGGTGCAATAACCAGTTCTGCAAAGTCTGCTGCAGAACAGGAGGGGTGGGTTGGAGGCAGGGTTAGTAGGAAGGTCACAATGGGTCCAGTACTCTCCAACAGGTAAGATCACAGACTTGGAAGCAGAACAGGAAATGGTGCTGGTGGCATTACAGTCTCCGGGTGAGTCCAGCCGGTAATAATATGTGGAGCCGGAAATAGTTGGTAAAACCTCAACTCCATTAACTTGGGGGGCAGGGCTAATGGCCGGATTAGCTCCACTTACTTTTTTCTCCACCCATAACCCAACCGGTTCAGCAGTGGTAGTGCTGCCCCAGCCATTGTAGGAAATGGAAGATTCGGTAGAAGAAGTTCCGGCAGAAACACTGGTGATAGAACAGGCTTTAGTGCCTTCTGGTGGAGGTGGTGGTGGAGGCAGAGGGGCAGGGATGACCCTGAGAAAGCCGGCTGCATAGGCTGTGGCACCAGGGTAATCATGCCCATAATCATCACTGCCAAAGTCAAACTGGTAATAACCTGCCTCAGTAGGTGTCCAGGTATAGGTTAAGGCGGCAGTATTGTCTGGTGCAGCATTGGAGATATTCAAGCAGAACTTACCGTCAATGCCGGTTGCACACCCCGGGTGGTGGTAGGTTAAAGAAGGAGACCAGAAGACCAGCTGCTGGTTGGTTAGTATCCTGTTTCCGGCTACACTGCAGTCATACAGGTTTTGTTCTGTTAAAGTTGGTGAAGAAAGATTAAAGCCCGGGCAGGCAATGACTTTGGATACAGAAAACCAGAAATTATCTTTGCCTGTATTACCTGAACTGTTGGTAATGGTAGTTCTAAAGGTAATGGTTTGTCCTGCAGTAAAACCATTGAAGTAAGCTGCGGGGTCGGAAGGATAAGGACCTGACCCGGCTGTTCCTCCTGTTCCTGCATAAATATCCACCCCCGGCCCAAAATCAGGGAAACTGACATTAAAAAAAGCATCCCAGCCTGAACCATCAAAAGCATTATAGTTATTCCTTGCCCCCCAGGGGACCTGATTGCTTAAGGTGCTGGCTGAAACTGGAGAAGGCAGGAAAGAAACTAAAAAAATGATCAGGATAAGAACCGGTTTATATAAATTCATTTTCAATCAGATTTTTGAAAATCCGCTTTTTTAAGCTGCACTCTTTCACCGCCTAATCTTTTGCCCATAACAATGTCATTTCTGGTCAAAACAAAAACCAGTGAGGAGTTATCATATAGCGGCATTGTTTCCCCGCTTGAGGTAGCAATGACCTCGCCTTTTTTAACAGGCCTGTCTTTTGGAGCTTGGCCGGTAAAAAAATACGCAGCCCGGAGTAGGTGTTCTTTGTCAGTCAAGGTGGAAACAAGGATATTTTGGGTTTTTTTATCAGCAGGAGACCGGTTAATAGCTACTTTAAATGTAGCCAGTTCTCCGTCAAAGCTGGCAAAAATATGGCTTTTGGCAGGGAGTCTGCTTCCAAAACCAATATAACTTTTCTCAATAAAAATATCCTTGCCTGTTTGACAAAACTGAGGAATACCTGGACACAAAAATGGCCCTTTTTGATAATCTGTGGGAGGAGGGAATAGGGATGCTGTCTCTTGCGGCTTGCTTTCAGGCGCAGGAATAGTTTTTACAGGTGTTTTCTGCTGCCAGAGGTAAAAGCTAAGAGCAGCCAGCAGGACTAAAGCAGTAAGAGTAGGAATAAAAACG
This sequence comes from Candidatus Daviesbacteria bacterium, assembly GCA_016183245.1. Classification (GTDB taxonomy): domain Bacteria; phylum Patescibacteriota; class Microgenomatia; order Daviesbacterales; family UBA10151; genus UBA10151. Next base: position 6,841 of record JACPEY010000027.1, on the reverse strand, counting down.
CGCCAATTTTTCAACTGATCAAAAAAGCTGTTTCCGAAATTTATTACAGTTGGTTTTTGTGAGTCAGGCAGTTGGGGGTCCACCTTTTTATAATAGGCTGATTTGATAAGTTTTTTCAAGTGCCTTTTGGCAAATTGCTTCATTTTCATATATCATAATACACATGAAATTAAATGCAAAGCAGTTGAGAAGCTATTCGCCCTTAGCTATTAGCGGTTCGCAGCCAAAAGCCAATAGCCAAAAGCCAATAGCCAATAGCGAGATCTATATAATTTTAGATAATGTTTTGGATACTTATAATGTGGGTTCGATCTTCCGGTTGGCTGATGCGGTAGCTGCCAAAAAAATTTATCTTTGCGGAGGGACGGAAATCCCGCCTAATCCCAGGATTAAAAAAGCCTCGATTAACACTACAGATTGGGTGGAATGGGAATATTGTGAGAGTGCGGTTGAAGCCATTAAGAAAGTGAGAAGTCTATGGAATTGTCATTCTGAGGAGTCCTCGACGAAGGATCTCAAGATTAAAAACAAATCTGGAGATTCCTCGCTAATCACTCGGAATGACAGGGGGCTGGTTATTGCAATAGAGCAGAGTAAAAAAAGTGTTCCTTATGATCAGTTTGAATATAAGCTGCCAATCTGTTTAGTTGTAGGGCATGAGAGTTGTTTGGAGTCAATATTAGCCTTAATGTTATGGTGTCTTTGGGGATAGTATTGTATGAGGTGATTGAGAAAGTCAAAAATCAAAATTCAAAAGTCAAAAATGCAAGTTAAATATAATCTACGTTTGTATAAGGGAATATCCCACCTTTTTCTGGCTTTCGATGATGTAATTATTGTTCTTCATGAATGGATGTTTTCTTAAGCGGTAAATTAAAGCATCCAAAGCCCAGTCTGTGGCTCCTTCAGAATGGCCCTGCCAAACCACGTTAAAGATTTCATCTTTTGATACAGTCCTGCCCATATTAGCTCGCAGCAGCTTAAAAAGCTTTGCTTCTTTTACCGGAAGCTTAACCTGCATATTTGTTTTAATGTATTCGGTTAAAAGGGGAGTAAAAAGCTGGAAGTTAGAAGATGGAGGATGGAGGCTGGAATTTTTAACCATGCCCACGCCCAGTAAATATTCATCCACTTCATTCACATTCTTGCCCAGGGCAATTTTTTGTAAAGTTTTCCGCTGGTGATAATCTAAATAATCAACCAGTTCTTTCAGCTGCAGTTTCACAAAATGGTCCAGAAGCAGATTATGCTGTTTTTGAGAGCTTAGTAAGATATGTAAAAGCTGGTTATGGCCGCCTGAAAGAGCTAATAACTTCTCCAGTGTTGGTTTTGCAAGGCCCGGCCTTGCCGGTTCAATACTGAGGAGTTTTTCTAAATCACGCGCAGAATATGGCTTGAAATATAGGTTCTCAGAATAGAAATTCAAATTTCCGCCGCTTAAGGCATCAGGTGCAATATCGTGTAAGGGTGTAGTAGCGGTAAAGATTAATACAATTTTGCCCGCTTCGACTCGAGTTGAGCGAGGCGAGCCCGGCGAAACAGTTGTCAGGCTTTGGATATTTGATAAAAAATTCCAGTCAAACTGCCCTTTTAATTGATCAAACCGGCTGAAAATGATCACAATCTTTTCCCGATTTTGGGAAAGCAGGTTTAAAGCCTTCTTGATTTCTGTGAGCATCTGCTCATCTGTTTTTGACCCGGGCATGCCGCCCAGTTCAGAAAGCAGTAATTTATAGAATTCGTGTTGAGAAAGGGTGGGGAGATTGTATAAATCAACATGAATAAAGCGAGCGAAGTTTTGGGTAGCCAGATATTTTAAAAAATAAGAAACACCAACTCCTGGCATTGAAACCACCACAAAAGAGAGTGCAGCATCGATTAACTGCTTGAAGTTTTTCAAGTTTTCTTTGGCAAAATCAGGCCCTAATTTTCCTTCAGGGAAATTATATACAGTTTTTGTGGTCATATCCGTCAGGATTATATCAGAATATTATCAAGCAGTCAAGCAGGGTTTAGTTTAGAGTTAGTAGTTGGTAGTTTGTAACGAAGGACTATTTATGGGTATTGAAGCGATTGGGTCAATTGGATCAGCAATGGGGAGCGTTGCTTCTGCGGCAGGCAGAGGCACGGCTCCTGTTGCAAGTTTTGGCGGGGTCAGGGGTGGGGGGTTTGCACACTTAGAACCTGCCGGTATCAGTGTTTTGCCTGATGTTGGAGGCAGAGCAGTGTCAATTAGTGGATTTAAAGGAGCAAAGCTGACTGCTCCCATTGAGCCAATTGTTTTTGTTCCTCAAGTATTGCCTGAGATTAATTTGCCTGTTAAAACAGAAGTGCCGGAAGCCTTTCGGAGAGCTTTTGGAAACGAACCTGATTATGCATTAGATCCTGTTAAAGCTGAAAAGCAAGCAACCTGGTTGGCAGGCGCAACTCAACTTCATAACAATAACTTGTACGATCTTGTTGAACGTAGATTGGTGCGATCGTCCATAGCTACGTTAAGGGGTACCATAGTTTCTCCGGCTTTGGGGCCCGGGACAAAGGCTGAACATGTATTAGGTTTACAGCCCCTCTTGCAGTCAAAAGCCGCACCAAAGACAGAATCTTTTAATCAGACAGAGCATGCTCAATTAACTCAGCCTAAACTTGAAGAACAAGAAATAGAGGAAGTAATTACAGAGATAGAAGTGAAGCAAGGCCAAAAGGAAACTATGGTGGAGGAAGAGGAAGCTGAAAGAAAAATCTATCTGGAAGATGAGGAGGTGTCGGCACAAAGAAGACAGGAGATTAGAGAAGCTATCATTAAAGCCCGGACAGAGGCAGATCGGTTAGGTTTGAAAAAAATTACCGGGTGGCTGGTTGCCAAATTTTTGCCTGCGGAGCATGAGGGTAATAGAAGCCAGGTGGTTAAAAAGGCAGGACCGGACGGATCTTATCAGGAAACAGTAGAAGCCATAGCCGGAATAGGTGAACTTGAATCTGCCGAGAGTGCAGTGAGAAGATTTGATGGATTCGTAGCAGAGAAAAAACCAGTTAAACGCGGAAAGGAAGGTACGCCTGTGGAAGATAAAGATGTAGCCAGGGTTTTTAAGTACAGGTTAGTCAAACCAGTAGGGCAGGCTCACCAAGAAGTTATAAAGAGGGTTTTAAAAAAGAAAATGCTTGTATCTCAACCAGCCACAGCCTTGTCGGTGGCTGGTGAAAAAAAAGAAATCAAAACTGAGTCCAGCCTGGAAGAACTAAACCCATTTTTGCCAGAAGTTTTTCAAAAGGCAGCATAGTACAAGGCTTATAGTTTGACTTTAGAGGTTGTTTTTGATATAATTTACAGCCTAAGTTATGAAAACTATAAGTCTAAATTATCGATTCCTGTTGCCCTTGTGGGGTGTTTTGGCCGGTGCGTTGTTAATCTGGCTTACAGCCTCTGCTTACAAAAATTTTCCTGTTTTGGCAAAAGTTTCAGAGGAAGAGTTTGTAAACGAGGTGCCCAAAGACCTGCCTGTTTTTGAGCCGTTTAAAAGCTCGGGAAAAGGGGTAATAACTCTCTGGTTTGATAGCGGCTGGAAATCTCAATATACCCTGGCTTTGCCGGAGATTGAGAAAAGGAAATTAAAAGCAGCTGTTTCGGTAGTTACTTCATATACGGATTATCCGGGATTTGTAAATTGGGATGAGATAAAATCACTGCAAAATAAAGGCTGGGAAATTGTTTCTTTGGGCAAAATATACAAGTGCGAGTGGAATGATTTAAATATTGACGAGCTTCGGGATAACGTATACGGGTCAAAAAGACAATTTCTTTCCCACGGCATAATAACTGAAAATTTTGCTTCGCCTTGCGGGGCAGTTGATTTAAGTCTTTCCAATATGGCCTCATATTATTATTCTTCCCAAAAAATAGGGGAAGAGGGTAATAACACCCTGCCTTTGGAAAGTGTTTATACCTTAAAGAGCAGAACTGTAAATTCCAAAACAACTCTTGCAGAGGTTGAGCAGTGGATAAATCAGGCAAGAGGTAACAACCAGTGGGTGATTTTAACCTTTAACCAAATTACAGAAGGTGATGAGGATTTCAGCATCACTAAAGAAAAATTTTCTAAAGTTTTGGAAAAAGTTGCTGCCTCAGGCATGGATATTAAGGTTCCTGCAGAAATTATCCCGTCTAACAAGGCAGGTACAAACATATGAAAAAACAAATAGCCATAGTAATTCCTGCCCGCAATGAAGAAAAAGTGCTGCCAGGCTGTCTGAAGCAGCTTATTAAGGTAGCGGATAGAAAAGATATTTATCTGGTGGATGATGCTTCCACAGATTTTACAGCTAAAATTGCCAAAAAATTTACCAAAAACGTATTAAGCCTTAATTTAAATTCAGGTAAAGCCCTTAGTTTAAATAAAGCTATCAAGCATTTTCAATTAACTGATAAATATCACTTTATTTTCCCTCTTGATGCTGATACAAAAGTCGACAAATCGTTTTTCAAATATATTTTTGAAGTTTTCAGAACAGATAAAGAGGTAAAAGTTATGGCTGTAGTAGGTCATGTTAAAGGCAGTCTGACTTCTGCATTTTCCGCCTACAGGGTTTGGGAATATGAAACTTCTCAATCTATTACCAAAAAGGCGCAGAATTATTTAAATGCAATTATGGTTTGTTCAGGATGCGCAACTGTTTACAGGTCAGAAATATTTAAAAAGACCTGTTTTAGTAATGAGACATTAACAGAAGATATGGATTTAACTTTTACCATTTATAGAAAAAAATTGGGGAAAATTATCTACACTTCAAAAGCTATCGTAGAGACGCAGGATCCGCAAAATTTAAAAGATTTTAAAAAGCAACTGGACCGGTGGTACAGCGGCTTCTGGCAGTGTTTAGTAAAACACAAAATTCCTTTTAAAAAGCAGACTCTTGATTTAGAGGTCGGGTGGGCTGCTCTGGAAGGTGTTTTTAATGGTTTGTTTGTGTCAGTTTTTTTAATACTTTTGCCCTGGCTTTTGGTTAAATGGACCGTTAGTGTTTTGATTGCAGTAAGCGTGGATTTATTGCTGTTTACAATACCGACTGTTGGCTTTGCTGCTTTCAAACAAAGGAACTGGAGAATTTTTCAATATATCCCGTTTTTTTACTTTTTGCGGATATTTTCCAGCCTGATTTTTCTAAAAGCATATTTGCTGGAATCTTTTGGGTTGAATTCTCAAGTGAAATGGAATAAAGTGCAAAGATTTACTTTGCAGGGAGCATAAAAATATGTATTTTATCGGATTGCCTTTTACAAATTTATTGTTTTTAATTCATCTTTTAATCGTGGTGACAGGCTTTTTGTTATCCCGGCTGAAAAAGCTAGACTTTTGGCGTACAATTGGGTAATGACCAGATTATTGGCTGCTTTGGGAATACTGATAGTGCTGGGTTATTTGGCAGCAATAAAGACCCTTGATTTTAACAGTCAAAATATACAACCCCAAAAAAAGTTATCTCCTTTAAGCTATTCTGCCTGGATTCCGACCTGGGACCAGGATAAAGTTTTAGAATCTCTGGCCACATCTTCAGCTAAATTATCGTATGTTTCACCGGTCTGGTATAAGTTAAACCCCCGGCAGAAAATTGAGGAAATAAAAGATAGTAGAAAAGATCAAATTAAAGCTCTTTTGACCCAAAAGGGAGTAAAAATTATCCCCGTTATTTTTAATGAATTTGACGGCCAAAGAATTTCTGATTTCTTAAAAGATAAGCAAAATTATCAAATTCAGATTCAAAACTTAATAAATCTGGCTTTGGAAGCAGGCTATCAAGGGTATGATTTGGATTTTGAGGAAATGAATCCGGACGATAGAAAGTCTTTCACGGAATTTATCAGTGATTTTGCCGCTAAATTGCACGAAAAAGGTTTAATGCTCTTTGTCAGTGTTCATGCCCAAAGCGGGACTTTAAGTGACAGGAGTGCCACTAAAGCCCAGGATTTAAAACAAATCGCAAAATACGCTGACTTTATCAGAGTCATGATTTATGATTACCACAATATAAAAACTGATCCTGGTCCTATTACCCCTGTGAAGGAGTATAAACAAGTCCTGGAATATACTGCAAAGATTATCCCCGCGGAAAAATTAGTTGTCGGCCTGCCTTTTTATGGTTACCAGTGGAATAAATTTAAAAACAGCCCGGTAGAGTATCAGACTGTGCAGGATATAGCAAAAAAAACTGAAGCTGGTTTTAAAAGAGATGAAGTTTCTTACGAACAGGTAATAAATTTCTTTGAAAATGGGATAGAAAATGTTATCTGGGTAGAAGACAGTGAAAGTGTTTTGTATAAAATAAAAATTGCCCGGGAGTACGGAATATACCAGTTTGTTTTCTGGAGGTTGGGAGGAGAGGATTTAAGCCTTTGGGAAAAGATCTGATACTCGTTCTTCTGCCAACTGGTAGATCCTGAAATTACTCCACTTCTGTCATTCTGGTAAGGTCGCCTCGGCGACCGCATCCAGAATCTGGATTCTGGAGTCCTCACGGAGTTTACACTGAGCGAAGTCGAAGTGTTCGTCTCCAGAATGACAGGTTAGCTACAAACCGGGGTAAGGTTAGGGCAAATTGGATTGACAAAAGTTCGTCTAATGAAACATACTGGATTAGTGGACCAGTTAAAAAGTCTTATATCCGGTAAGAAAAACATTGCCTCTTTAATAATCTTTCTTCTTCTTTTAGTTTCTATCCCAATAGGCACGTATTTAGTTAAACAACAACAAATTTTCAAACCTAAAGCTTATGAAAAGAAAGCAGACGTTTTTAAGAGTGATGCAGACAAAAAACCGGAATATGTTCAGGGAGAAGTGTTAGTTAAATT
>JACPEY010000025.1 GCA_016183245.1 Candidatus Daviesbacteria bacterium | reverse complement strand
GTTACCCCATGACGCATAGCATCTGCTAAAATCTCTTTTGCTTTTTCATCTGCAGTCAGTTTAATCTCTTCTTCTGCTTCTTTTATTTTTTTGGAAATTTCACCAGCTAACTCAGCATCTAAATTTTGAAGAAGTATCTTTTGGGCTTCATCCTTTGACATTGAGGAGGCTTTTTCCAGCTTTGAAACCAAATCTTTACGGACTTTCTCCAGCTGCTCTAACTTATCTTCGACCATTTTCTGCTTTTGGGAAATCTGTCTTTCTCTTTCTTCTAAAATCCCTTCTCTTTTGGCCAATTCCGCTTCACGTTTGATAAAATCTCCATCAGAAGATGGATTCATTGATTGACTAGATCTGATAGGACCAAATGTACGTTGCATATAATTTAAATCAGAAAAATTGCCCATAACGGGCCTGAGGAAAATTAGTTATTAAAAACTTTTTGAGAATGTAAATTCATTCTTAAAAATACCCTCAGATTCTTCTGATCTATCTATAGTTTACCCTTTTTCCCAACATTTTTCAACCACTACCCCAAAGCCAAATTTGATTTTTCAATTTTTTCTCCCTCGGAACGACCACCCAAATCCGGACCCCGACCCCCATAGGACGGAAGCCAGCGGCCGACGCGGAGGCTACCATCCGAAAAGAAGCTGGCAGCTAGGGCCCGGTTGCCACAGAAAGACCCAAGGATTCTTGACCAGGTCTTTTCATCAAAATAATGTCCTGTTAGGAGCTTACTAAATTGACTGCCTACTATGTATGTTGGCAATCTCATGCCCCTTCTACCGTCAGTTGCGATTGTATCTCTCAGTTGTTGTTCCGTATATCCCTGGCGAGTCCTATATGGAGCATCCGGACTCATTTCTATATCAAATGACCCGCCTTTTACGGCGCTGTGTGAGATTCTAACTGCTTCTTCCCGGGTAATTGTCCAGCTTCCCATTAAAGGAAAGGCCCTGCCTAGTCCAACCAACCCCTTCGGGGTATAGATACCATCAGGTAAAAGTAAATTGTCCCTATTCTCTTCTTGGAGTTGCGCCAGCTCTTCCGCGGTACGGTCAGATTTTAAAACTTGGTAATCAAACTCCGCTCTTTCACTAATTACCCCCCAAATACCTGTCCAAGTATAGTTTATTAAATCAGGTGTGCAAAGCCTAGCTTCTTTATATTCTTGGACAAAAGGTCTAAGGGCTTTTCTTAATTGCCTATATCGTTTTTGCGGAGAATCTACAATAACAGCTGGAGTTTCAATTCCCATATTGTTAGTCTTGTATACTTCTATAGGTCATTTGTCAAATCTTGCCGGGTTTTTGTCCCGGATTCAATGACTTTCACTGCTATTTCTTTGACTTGAGAGGTTGCTTCCTCTAAAGCCTTTTTCAAGGCCTGGATTTCTGCCGTTTGCCGCGAACTTTCCGAACTTAAGTTAGAAAGGTGTAAGGTTAAAATTTCTTTTTCCGCCTTTACTTCCTGTTCCCTCATTTTTCTCTCATTCTCAAAACTTCCGGTTAATTCTTTTTGTAAGATTACTTGCGCATCTTCGACAGCCTTTTCTTTCTCACCTTCAAAAGCAGTGACTAACTTTCTTAATTCTTCCAATTCTTTTCTGTCCTTTTCAATAGCTTCTTTTTGCTCAGACAAATGTTTTTCCCATAGAGCTTTTTTATCGGCGAACATATCCTCTTCCTGCTTGCGCTTTCTGGCAGTTTCATATTCATAAGTTTCCTGATTTCTTTTCCTTTCCAGTTCTTCCTGGATATTTCTGTCTTCCAAAGATTTCTGATGGGCCTTTTGTTCAATAAGCCAAACCTCTTTTGTTTGAGAGATTTCCTTTTGTAGCCTTTCAAACTCTGCCTGAAGTTCGGAGATAGATTTAATCAAAATATTAAACGGATCAACTTTAGCAGTTGGTTTTACGTTTAGAGCAACCTCAACATTAGCATCTTCTGCCACTGGAGTTTCTGTTACTTTTTTACTTCTTGCCGTACTTTTAACAGGCATAAAATTATCCTGGCTGAGATTCTATGGGATAGCTATAAATTTGTCAAGCATTGATTTGACGGTTTCATAATCAAATCCTTTTCGGAGTAAAAATTCAATTGATTTTTGCCGCAGTTTCCGTGAATCCAGGTTTTTCCAAACTTTCATTTTCTTCTCCAATGCCTGCTTTGCCAGTTGTTCTTCACTAGACTCTTGACTCTCGACTCTAGTCACTTCTTCTATAATTTCTTTATCAATTCCTTTTTGAAAAAGTTCTGCCTTTATAGCCCTTATTCCTTTTTGTTTACTTTTCCTTCTGGCCTCAACCCAAGCTTTAGCAAATTCAAAATCATTTACCAATCGTTTTCTTTTCAAAGTTTCAACTACAGCATCAACAGCTAGCTGGCTCATTTCTTCTTTTCCCTTGACTCTAAAATAATCCCTTACTTCTTTTTCTGAATGCTGCCGGAGAGAAAACCATCTATACATTTTCTCCATCAACTTCCCTACCTCTGCCTCAAATAAGATTTCCTGCAGATCCTCCGGCGCAATTACTTTACCTGCTACCAACCTTCTGTTAACCACTAAATCTTCATCTGCCCCAAAGGCAAACTCTCCATCAAGGTAGATATTAAACCTGCGCAGCTTCTTCTTTTGTGGCTCAACTGAGGTTATAGTAGACATATTTTTTGAAGTTACTTTAATTTTCAATTACCAGTTTTCAATTTTCATTAAAATCTCAATGCAACAATTTTCAAACGTCTGAACATTAAATTATTGAAAATTCATTGTAAATTGTAAATTAAAAATTGAAAATTACTACGAAGATATAAAATTATTTGCATGCGGAGAAAATACTCCTAAACAGTCTCTTGCAACGAATTAGTCATTTCTTCCTGTCCAACCACAATCTTTTCCTTACCCTCTTTTTGTTTTCCCCATGCTTCCCTTACTTCTTTTTCCAACTTCTCTGCTTCTTTAGGATTTTCTTTAAGGTACATTATTGCTGCTGCTCTTCCCTGACCCAAAAGCTTTTCTTCCCATTTTATAAATGCACCGGATTTTGTTAAAATCCCCAGCTCTATTCCAACATCCAGTAATTCTCCCTGGTGTGAAATTCCATCTTCATTCATATCAAATTCAGCAATCCTAAAGGGGGGAGCGACCTTATTTTTGACAATTTTAACGCGGTGCCTTGAACCCACAACCAAATCCCCGTCTTTAATATTTTCAATTTTTCGGATATCCAGGCGGACTGATGAGTAAAATTTGAGAGCCAACCCTCCAGGAGTAGTTTCAGGGTTTCCAAACATCACGCCGATTTTTTGACGCAGTTGATTGGTAAAAATTACAATGGTGTTGGTATTGGAAACTGCTCCGGTTAATTTCCGGAGTGCCTGAGACATCAATCTGGCTTGCATCCCCATTGAAGAATCCCCCATTTCCCCTTCAAGTTCCGAACGGGGCACCAGTGCTGCAACGGAATCTATCACTAAAACATCTATCCCGCCGGACCGGATTAAACTTTCTGCAATCTCCAGACCCTGTTCGCCTGTATCAGGTTGGGAAATTAACAGGTCATCCAAATTCACACCGATTTTTTGCGCCCTTTGAGGATCTAGTGCATGTTCTGCATCAATAAATGCCGCCACTCCGCCTTTTTTCTGGGCCTCTGCAATAACATGAAGGGTAATGGTTGTTTTACCTGAGGCTTCCGGACCAAAAATCTCTATAATCCTGCCTTTGGGTAAACCGCCAACGCCTAAGGCCAAATCAAGCGCAATAGACCCGGTTGGAATAACATCAATGGTAAACTTCTCAACGCGCTCACCCAACCTCATGATAGAACCTGCACCGTATTGTTTTTGAATTTGTGCCATGGCAGCGGAGATTGCCGCTTTTCTGGCATCATTGTTTTGATGATTATTTTGCGCCATATGTTAAAGATAACCAAATATTTCCCAAAGGTCAAGCCCCCAAAATAGCTTCAAGCCTACTGTGGGGATAAAGATCTTTAGGGTAAAGCTGTATCAGCTTTACTTTGTATTTTCTTGCAAGTTTTTGCTTAATCACTCTCAACTCATCATATCTCCTATGCTCACCTGCTAATCCGAAATATTCAACCAAGTTGGACCCTATTTTAAAATCGGCTGTATAAACACCTTCCGGATAAGCAATATTTCTTATGTGCGGAATATCTCTTTCGTAAAGATAATCATCAATTATTTTTTCTGCTACAGAGTCGCAAGCATGACCGTCATTAGCTATACACTTATCAGCAAACATGACAGGATTAGGTTTGAATCCTGCTACTTTAATAGCATTATTCCAATTGCCAAAACGTTTTCGAGCCGCACTATAATGATTAAATTCTCTTTTAAGCGGGATGCGTCTATGTTTTTCGTGAAAGCTTGTAATTTGTTTAAGAATTTCCTCCTTGCTAATGGTTTTATCTTTTGCTTTACATTTAACTGAACAATATATTCTGTATTTAAACATTCTCTTTCCGCAATATTTACATCGTTTGATTGTTGCCACTCTTTTAGGAAATCTTCCATTGTTTATAGCTACTGCGCAAGATCTGGAACAATAATAATGGAGAGAGATTTCATTTTGAACACGTTTGAATTTATTCGTACAAGCTGGATTTTCACATCCTAATTCTACTTTCTTGCTTTTAAAAGAGTACTGACAGTCAGAAGAACAATAAAAATTGTTGCCTAGTTTTATATTTTCATTGATGTGTCTATTATCCTTAAGAAAGTTTTTGGTACAGTATGCGCAGATAACTAAACTAGAAGTCATAATTTAAGTATTACCCAAAATAAACCCAAATGTCAATAAGCGGATTTGTGGCTAGATAAGACCTATAGTTAGTCGGGGAAAGGAGGATTGCACTCCTGACTCCGCACCCCCAGCGCGGCGTGTTACTACTATACTATTCCCCGAAACTTGTTGTATTTTAGCATTTCACAAATTACAATACCAACATGGGAAAAATTTTGGATATATCTTTACCAATCTATAAAGGAATGCCTGTTTATCCCAATAACCCTGAGGTAAAAATTAAATCCCTAAAAACCCCTACTACCTTTATTTCCGAAATAACTTTTGGTTCCCACACCGGCACTCATTTAGATGTGCCCCGCCACATCTCCAAACAGGGAATTGGTGTGGACAAAATTGACTTAAACCAGCTTGTCGGCCCGGTAAGAGTTTTAGATATGACCCATTGTCAAACTGCAGTTACAATAGAAGATCTTCAAAAAGAAAATATCAAAGCAGGAGAGAGAATTTTAGTAAAAACTCAAAATTCTATAAGGGGCTTTGCTGAATTTTATCCTGATTATATTTACTTATCAGGAGATGCAGCACAATTTTTAGCTGAGCAAAAAATCATACTTTTTGGCATTGATTCTTTATCCATTAAACAAAAGGGTAGTCCGGATACCAGACCTCATACCGAACTTTTAAACAGTAACATTGTTATTGCTGAAGGGCTCGATTTATCACAAGTCAGTCAAGGGCATTATGAACTTTTTTGTCTGCCTTTAAAATTTGTTGGTCTTGACGGCTCCCCTGCCAGAGTAATACTCATTAAACCCTGATGAAATTAATATCTCTAAACACCTGGTGTGGAAGAATTTTTGATCCCTTAATTGAATTTATTCAGCAGAACTCAAAAGATACTGATATTTTCTGTTTCCAGGAAATATTCGATACAAATTCTGATATTAAACAATATAAAAACATCCGAGCCAATTTGCTTTCAGAAATAAAAAGTATCTTATCCGGCTTTAAGGTTTTCTATTTTCCTATCATGCATGGCCTTGATGGTAATGCAAATCCTATAGATTTTAATCTGACCTTTGGACAGGCGATATTTATTGCCGATACAATTAAATCAAATTCCAACGAAAATTATTTCATCAGCAAAAGAAAAGATTCTCAAATTCTTAAAAAGGACTTTTCAAATCAATCCACTCCTTTGCAATTTGTAAGTTTTAATTTCAACGGAAAAGACTTTACTGTTTTTAATTTCCACGGCATTCCTTTTCCCGGAGATAAACTTGATACTGAAAAACGCCTTAAAAATTCAGAAAAAGTAAAAGAGATAGTAAACAGCAAATCCGGATCAAAAATTTTAGTCGGAGACTTTAATTTATTACCCCAAACTCAAAGCATTAAAATATTTGAAAATAATATGAGAAATCTAATTAAGGAATTTAAAATCCAAAGAACCAGAAGCAAACAAAGTCCTTTTTACGGCAGAAAGGATTTTCAAAAATTTGCCGATTATACATTTGTATCCCATGACGTTAAAATTGAAAGTTTCGAAGTTTCAAGAGCAGAAGTATCAGACCACTTACCAATGATTTTAGAATTTTCTTAATATCAAACTACTCTTTCCCAGGGGAATTCGTTGCGGCCGAAGTGGCCATAAGCAGCAGTTGGAAGATATATCGGTCTTTGCAAATCTAAACCTTCTATGATCCCTGAAACAGAGGTGTCGAGAATTTTATTCATAAAAGATAAAATTACTTTGTGGGATTTTTTATTAGTGCCAAAAGTTTCTACATCCTGCATAGTTGGCTTTTTTGCTCCTATAAAGTAGGCCAACCTCACTTCTGCTTTATCTGCTAATTTATGAGCCACAATATTTTTAGCCAAAAACCTGGCAGCATATGCCCCGCCCCGGTCTACTTTTGAAGGTTCTTTACCGGAAAAAGCCCCGCCTCCCACCCTGGCATACCCTCCATAAGTATCCACTACAATTTTTCTTCCGGTTAATCCGCAATCAGATGACGGGCCGCCATTATGCCAAATACCTGTACCGTTGACCACCACATCATCCTTTTTAATTTTGAGTCCGAAACGCTCCAGCACAGGTATCACCACAAACTCGTATATATCATCTTTAACCTGACTCAAATCAACTGATTCCTCATGAGGAATAGCAATCACCACCTGAGTCACCTTATATGGTTTGCCGTCTCGATACTCGATAGTCACTTGAGACTTTCCGTCCGGCCTTAAGTATTTAACAATATTTTCCTCCCGGACCTGATCCATCCTTTTTGTTAAGGCATGAGCCATAGTAATTGGGATCGGCATCAAACAATCAGTCTCCCTGCAGGCAAAACCAAACATCATACCCTGATCCCCTGCTCCTTTTTTCTTCACCCCCACCGCAATTTCCGGAGACTGCTCGTGTACAAATACACTGATCGGGGATTTGTGACAAAAATTAAATTTAGGGTCAGTATATCCCAATCTTTTGATTTGATCTCTAGCAATCTTTACAAAATCTACCTTTGCCCTGGCTCCTATTTCTCCGGCAATAATAAGCCTGTTATTCCCTGCCAAACACTCAATAGCAGTCCTGCCTTGCGGATCCTGAGCGAGTACTGTATCCAAAATAGCATCAGAGATTTGATCACAGATTTTATCCGGATGTCCGGCACAAACTGATTCGGAAGTAAAAGTTGTAATACCGTTAGTTTTTATCATTAAAAAACCTCTCATCAGGAGAGGTTAAAAAGTTTCCCTTCGATACTTCGACTATACTCAGTACTCAGGACACATCTTCCTCTTTTGGATCTGGCACCGATTGCTTTCCGGTTGCCGCCCCATACCATCCGGTATAGGATCTCTTGATGTATATGCTAGTAAACCACAAACTATCTATTTTGGCAAGTCCTCAAATTTTGCAAGTTTTTCTATCTCTGCCAAAAGTTCTTGTTTTTTATCTTCCAGACCTTCTTTACCAATATGCTCAATATTAAGGCGCAGAAGCGGCTCTGTGTTGGAAGTCCGTAGAGAAAAACGCCAATCCTTATATGTTACTGCTACTCCATCCAGGGTACTAATCTCTGCATCCGAATATTTTTCCTTTAAAGCCTCAATTATTTCCAAAGCATTTTTAACCCGAAAATTTGTTTCCCCTGATTCATGACTCCTCTTTAAGCCTTCAACAATTTCCGATAAAGGCTTTCCTTCCCTGCTCATAACTTTTAAAACCAATAAAATCATCGGTAGCTGCGATTCTGCATTACCTGTTTCCCGGAAAAAATAATGGGCTGATGATTCCCCGGCAAACAGAGCTCCGGTTTCGTGCATTTTTTCCGTAATAAAAGCATGTCCGACTTTGGTAATTTCATATTTTCCCTGATATTCTTCAACAATTTTTTTAGGAGTTAAAATATAGCGGATATCAAAAAGAATTGTTTCGCCTTTTTTCTCGCTCAACAGCTCTTTTGCCACCAGGGCAGTTATCAAAGACGGTTGAATAATTTGACCTTTCTCATCAATAAAAAGCAATCTATCTCCATCCCCATCCGGTGCTAACCCAAAATCAGCTTTTTCTTCTAATACTTTTTTTTGTAAATCTACTAAAGTTTCCGGTTGCAATGGGTCTGCCTGGTGAGCCGGAAAAGTCCCGTCCAGTTCAAAATTCATCTTAATCAGTTCTCCGGGGATAGCCTTAAATAAAGCATCAATATAAAGTGCGCCCAAAGCATTGGCTGCATCTGCAACAATTTTAAATCTTTTAACCTCAGGATAGCCTGCAATCTTCAAAGCATTTTGCACTTCCTCCTCCAAAACGCCGTCTCTCTTAGTAAGACTACCCTCTCCCCGGGAAACAATATCCACACCCTCCTGACTCATTTTTTTTATCTCACTCATGCCGGTATTTTTACCGATTTTGACCAAACCGGTGGGAGACCTTCTGACTATTTTTAAACCGTTATATTGTTTAGGATTGTGAGAAGCGGTAATTTGAATTCCACCGTCATAACCATATTTATAAACAGCAAAATAAAAGGTGGGCGTGGAGACTATTCCCAAATCTATCACTTGCGCACCCAGTTCCACTAAAGTTTTGGAAACTGCCTCAAAAATAGCAGGGGAGGATAACCTCATATCCCGCCCGACTGCAATGGTCAAAGGTTTAGTTACGGAGAGCTGGTCGGAGATCACTTTGTAAATTGCGCGGGTTATCGGAACAGCAAATTCTTCATTCAGCTCTTCCGGATAAACACCTCTGATATCATAACTTTTAAAAATACCTCCCGGAATATCCATAAATGGCAAGTCTTAATATAACTCACTTTCCCCCTAAATTCAACTTCGACTATTGCCTGCAAAGGCGATAACAATATAGTGTACGACCGCATCAGTTATTGTTAAGTTTATGCTTTAATTGTCTGGATAACAACCAAATCAGTAAAGACTTTTGGACATGCAGCCTGTTTTCTGCTTCTTGAAAAACCACAGATTGCGGCCCATCTATAACTTCAGCAGTTACTTCTTTTCCTCTGTAGGCCGGCAAGCAATGCATAAAGATGGCATCTGGTTTAGCTAAAGACATTAAGGCGGCGTTTACCTGATAAGGTCTAAATCTCTCTTTCCTAACTTCTTCATCAGTATCACCCATACTCACCCACGTATCAGCCACTACAATATCAGCATGAGCAACCGCTTCTTGCGGATCTTTAGTTTCGGTTATTTTCCCTCCAAAGGACTCAGCTTTACTTACAATCTGACCATTCATCCAAAATCCCTCCGGCGACCCGCATCGAAATTCCATATTCATCATTACGGCACCAAGACACAAAGAATGGGTCACATTATTTTCTCCATCGCCTACATAAGCCATCACCAATCCTGATAAATCCTGATACCTTTTTACCTCCCAAATCGTAAAAAGGTCTGCTAAAGCCTGACATGGATGCTCCAAATCAGACAGGGCATTAACAACTGGCGCTCTCGAATTCTGAGCCAACTCCTCCAAAGTCGTATGGCTGTAAACCCTAGCCACTATCAGATCTGCCATGCTGGAAACAACCTTAGCCACATCTGCTGCCAATTCTCTCTGACCCAAACCTACCTCTTGCGGACTAAAATAAATAGCATGACCACCCAATTGGCTTATGCCAATATCAAAACTTAGTTTGGTCCTAAGAGATGGTTTTTCAAACAGCATGACCATATTCTTATCTTTTAATAAAGGAGCATTTCCACCGAAGCTTTTTAATTCCTCTTTTAATTCCTTTGCCATATGGAATACCTGCCAAATCTCTTTGGCCGATAAATCCGTTATCGATAAAAAGTGTTCTTTGATCATATTTCTCCTAAGCCTTTCTTCGTCTCTATTTTGTAAGTTAAATAATCAATTGCCCTTTGCGTCTGGTCACCATAACCCAGCGCCTTATACAAAGCACTGAGATAGGTTGGTACCATATTTTCAGGCACGCCTAGCTGTTGAGCCAAGTCTTTAGCAACTACTGCTTTGTCTGCTGGCTCTAAAACTTTAATATGTACTTTTTCTAATTGTTCAATCATATTTTCCTTTCTTTGGGCATTAAAAAAACCCTTGCTAAACCATCAATTACTGATGATCTAACAAGGGCTCTCTTTTTTTGAGGGCGGTGCCACCTTGCTTTAAGTTTTTACATAAAAAATCCCGCCTGGCGGGAGATCTATAAGAAACTTAATCTTACAGCGCTCCGAATATTCGACACGCTTATTGCTATTTACAGTGCAATTTCTGTAGAGCATTTTTGCTCTCAGCTCTTGGATCGCGACTCCAATAATACGTTGCCTAATCGGCAAACAAACGCCTTTAAAATATTCAGTTGTGTAATTAGTATATCACAAAATCATAAGTTGTCAACTCTTACTATCGGCTTGTAGTAAATAACTTACGGACCTTTTGTAAAATTTCCCCTTTGCTCTTTATCGTTAACTCTCCGGCACTGCTTTTAATAATTGATAAATCAGCCGTAAATAATTTATCCGGCCTGACAAAACTTACAACTGGTAAGCCGCCTTTAATGAAATCGGCAGTTTCAATCTGAATTGCTATTTTACTGGAATATGGTTTTGAGGTAATTTGGCATAAGATTAAATTATCAAATTCAACTTGAGCCAAAACCAAAGCCGGGCGGATTTTCCGGCCTTTTAAATTGGAGAAAGGAAAAGTAACCAACACTACACTACCTACTGCAAGCTTGACCATGCTGTGTCCTCTTCCGGCCTATTCCAGTCGGTATCAAGTGCTTTTTCCGACAGCAATAAAACACCTTTTGAAGTTTTGTTTTTCCGGGGAGCCGCAACAATTCTAATTTCACCTTTTTTTACCCGTAACTGCACCTCATTACCTAAACCGCTTTCAATTAAAATCGGTTTCGGAATACGCACCCCGCGGGAATTTCCAATCTCAATAATTGTAGTAATCATAGTAATTACATTGTATCTACATCTAGAAATGTTGTCAAGCGTCAAATTTTCATTATCTTCTCGGCCGGGAATATTTTGATATTAACCAACAATTAACAAAGGAATTACCTTTTTGGAGATTGTTTTTTAGCCCTTGCTTTTTGAGCCATACCGTATTTTCTTCTTTCTTTTGCCCTGGCATCACGGGTTAAAAAACCTTCCCTTTTTAGAGTAGTCCGCAAATCCGGCTCTGTTTTAGCAATAGCCCGGGATATTCCATGGATAACAGCCCCAAGCTGTGAAACCTGTCCACCACCTGCAACTTTGACCGAAATCATATATTTACCTGCTGTTTTTGTAATTTCCGATGGCTTATTATAAAGTTTTTGCAGTATTGGACCGGGGAAATATTCAGTAATAAGTTTACCGTTTATTGTAGTCTGGCCATTACCGGGAGAAAGTCTTACTCTTGCCACCGCCTCTTTGCGTCGTCCGACAGTTTCCGTAGTATTACCATTTTTCACCCTGGGTTTTGCGTTATCCATAATTATTTTGCCTCCTGTTGCTCACCTTTGGCAGGACCTTCAAAAACTTTCAGCTTCTTTATCATTTGACTGCCCAATCTGTTATGCGGCAGCATGCCTTTGACTGCATGTTCAATAACATATGCCGGCCTTCTCGTAATCATCTTATCAAAAGTCTCGGTCTTAAGACCTCCGGGATAACCTGAATGGCGGGTGTAGATTTTATCTTTGCTTTTTTTGCCAGTTACTTTTATCTTGCTAGCATTCGTAACTACCACAAAATCACCAAGATCTAAGTAAGGCACAAACTCAGACTTTTTCTTACCCATAAGGATCGTTGCAACCTCAGTTGCCAACCGACCCAAAATTTTCCCACTGGCATCTTTGATATGCTTTTCTCTTTTGATATTTTTGGCAGAAACTACATTAGTGGACATAATTTAAAATTTAAAATGCAAAATGCAAAAAATCAAAATTACAATTCAAAAATCAAAAATTTTTACTTTTTACTTGAACTTTTGACTTTTAACTTTTTACTTTTGACTTCTTTTGAACCCCCTCTCTTAACTGAAGTTACTTCCCCCACCTCTGATACCTTTGTTCCGACGGAGTCGGACGTTTTTACTTTTTCTTCCTTTGAAACTTCTTTTTTAATTGGTTTTAATTCCTCTGCTCCAATCAAGCTCATCCTGACCATTGTAGTCTGATCGCCTGACCGAGTTCCCATCCTTACTACTCTAGTATAACCTGAAGTACGATTGTCCATTTTGGGAGCAATCTCTGTAACTAATCTCTCTCTTAAAATTTTATTTGTTAAAACAGACTGTAGCTTATTTGTTTGTTTCTTATCTTTGGCCAAATTAATTATCTTATCAACCAAGCCTTTAATTGCTTTGGCACGACTCTGGGAAGTTTGAATAGTTCCGTGGGTAAAAAGCGCTTGCGCTAATCCTTTAAAAAGATTGTCGCGTTCGTCTTTGTTTCTTCCAAGGTGTTTACCATAAACTCTATGCCTCACGGAGAGTCAACCCCCTCTCGGCCAGTTTCTCCGATATCAGATGTATTGATTTAGCCCCTAAATTCTTAGCCTTCAAAAGCGACTGGCGGTTTATGTTAATCAAATCCTCAATGGAGTTAATTTCTATGGCTTTTAAAGCATTGGTAATCCTGACTGGTAAATCAAGCTCTTCTATAGTCAGTTTCAAAACTTCATCAGAAACTTTAGAAGATGACTCCTCTGTCTCTTCTTCTGCAACTGGTTCAAAAACCCTGTGGAAAGTATCGGATAAAATTCTTGCAGCCGCATTCACAGCTTCCAAAGGCGTAATGGTTCCATCTGTTGTAACATCCAATATCAACTTATCGAAATCTGTGCTCCGCCCTACCCGGGTTGGTTCAACACTGTAATTGACTGTTATAACCGGACTAAAAAGAGCGTCTACGGCAATCACTCCTATTTCACTTAGTTTACGGTCATCTGAAACTGAATAACCCTTACCGCGCATGGCTTCCATCTCTATGTTAAGTTTGGATTTAGCATCTGTTAATGTGGCAATATGCTGGTCTTCATTTACAATTTCTCCATCTCCTTCAATCTGTAAATCCCCGGCTTTGACTACCCCTTTACCTGATGCTTTAAGGATCAATTTTATCGGCTTTTCTGAATGAACATTCAAACGGATCTTTTTAATATTTAAGATAATTTCAATCACATCTTCCAAAACCCCGTCAATTGTTGAAAACCTGTGGGCAATTCCATCAATCTTTACTGAAATTACAGCAGCACCCGGTAAAAATGTTAGCATCACCCGCCTTAGACTATTACCCAGTGTATGCCCGAAACCAGCATCTAAAGGCTCTATGGCAATAGTGGCAAAATTATCTAATTCTTTTTCTGTCTTTACTTTAAACATAATTTTTTGTTTTTTTACTGTTATTAACGAGAATAGAATTCTACGATGAGCTGTTCGTCAATCGATTGCTCCATCTCCTCGCGGTTTGGAATTCTTAAAACCTTGCCTACTGTGGCACGTCTCTCAAGCCACTCCGGCAAGGTTGTAGATTCCTCTAAACTCTTTTTAACTTGAGTATTATCTCTCAAATGTTCCGAAATTTCAATAGTCTGATTTATCTTCACTCCAAATGAGGGAATCGTCACTTTTTTACCATCTACTTTGATATGGCCGTGACTCACCATCTGTCTGGCACCGCTGCGGCTTTTTGCAAAACCTAACCTGTAAACTACATTATCTAATCTGGTTTCCAAAGTCTGAAGCAAAGCCAAACCTGTTGCACCTTTTACTTTGCTGGCTTCATCAAAGTATCTTTTAAATTGTTTCTCCAAAATACCAAAGAATCTTTTAGCTTTCTGTTTTTCCCTAAGCTGCACACCATATTCTGATATCCTGCGTCTTCGTCCTATCCCGTGCTGGCCCGGCGGCACTGCCCCTTTTTTCTCTAAAGCTTTTGCATCTTTGGAAAATAAAGCTAAACCCTCTCTCCTTGATAACCTCCTTTTTGGACCAGTATAGCGCGCCATTATACTCTCCTCCTCTTTTTAGGTCTTGGGCCATTATGCGGTATCGGGGTCACATCAGCAATCATGGTAATATTAATGCCTGCCGCCCGGAGCGCCTTTATTGTAGCATCCCTGCCTGAACCCGGACCTTTGATATAAACTTCAACTGACCCCATTCCGAGGTCTTTGGCTTTTTGGGCCAACTTCTCCATGGCAGAAATCGCAGCAAAAGGGGTTGCCCTTCTGGCGCCTTTGAACCCTGCTGTCCCGGAAGTACCCCAGGCTAAAGTATTGCCTGAAGCATCTGTTAAAGTAATTAAAGTATTATTAAAAGTTGCAGTAACATAAACCCTACCGCTCGAAACTTTTCTTTCTACCTTTTTTATCTGTTTAGTTTTTATCTGTTTTTTAGCCATATAAATGTATCAGCTACGCTTTTTTAGCCTCTCCTCCCACTGGTCCTCCTGTTTTTGCAACTACCTCTTTCCTGACAGTTCCTACAGTCTTTCTTTTACCTCTTTTAGTTCTGGCATTGCTGCGGGTTCTTTGTCCTCTTGCCGGCAAACCCCTTCTGTGTCTTGTACCCCTGTAACTGCCTATCTCTTCCAGTCTCTTGATATTTTGTTCAATCTCCTGCCTTAGGTCTCCTTCAACTTTAAACTGTTCAACGCTCTTTTGTATTTTATTAATCTCTTCTTCTGTTAAATCCTTAATCCTTTTTTCTGCTGCTACTCCTGTATCTTTAATAATTTTTGCAACATTTGACCGTCCTATACCAAAAATATAGGTCAGGCCAATATCCACTCTTTTGTTTTCCGGCAAATCAACTCCTGCAATTCTAGCCATAATTAAGGTTTATTTACTCCTCCTGGGGTATATTTCCTAACATAAAACCTTCTACCTGATGCCTCTTCTGCATAACCCACTATATAAGGCACTTTCGGCCCATTCTCTCTTCCATTAATAGCCTCAAATTTAAATCCACTTGGTAATCTGCCGCGCCATCGCTCTCGCCCACTACGAACGAAGTCCGCCACAGTTGTGGAATATCTAAAATTATCACCTTCTGCAGTTCCTCCTAATGAACCAAAATATTGTAGAAGGATCTTTAAAAAACTTTCTTCGCTAACTGTATGAAATTGCTCTCTCAATTCCCTATTCGAGTTAAATAAAAAAACATCTACAGCACCGTCTTCTCGCTGACGCGCAATCTCAACTTCTTTCCCTGAATCAAAACCAATCCCTCTTCTTATCCTGCTGTCAGTTTGTATCCTGCTAAGAGTAAATAATGCAGTAGATACGTAGCTTTCTGCTAATTCACCAGTTAGTACTTTTTGTTTAGCAATCCGCTCTTTTGTTTCAATCATAGTTGTATCACTCATTTTTATCCTTGTCTTTGTTTGTGTCTTGGGTCGCGCGGGCAAATGACATATAAAATGCCCTCGCGCTTGACCACTTTGCAAAATTTACACCTGGTTTTTATACTTGCCTGTACTTTCATAAATTAGTGACTAGTCGCTCGAGACCAGAGTCTAGGGTCAAGAGTCAAGTATTTGTTTTCCTTGATTCTTGTCTCTAGTCTCTTGACTCTATTTCAACCTAAACGTTATCCTTCCTTTATCCAAATCATATTTGGGACTCATTTCTATCCTCACCCGATCCCCTTCCAAAAGCCTGATATAGTGCATTCTCATTTTACCTGAGATATGACACAAAATCACCCGCCCCAAAAGTTCCGGCAAATTTTCACTTCTATCAATCTCTACCCGAAACAATGTGCTGGGCAGCACCTCGCGAACTTTGCCTTCAACTTCAATAACATCTTTTACATTCGCCATAAATTTTTAGCCGATTGATTTTATCAGATTGCGCACACAGCGTCAACCCATAGTTGGGTTGGGGCCGGTCAACACCTCTGGCTTACCTCCTACAATCACGCTCGTCTCAAAAAGTCCTCCCCATGAATTATCAGCAGTTTTAAAAGTCCAACCATCGCTCTCTAAAACTACATCACTTTTTCCTTGAGCATAGATTACCTCAATTGCCAAAGTCATTCCGTCCTTCAAAACCGGACCTTTGCCTTTTTCTCCGAATCCCGGAATCTCCGGATCTTCGTGCAAACTCCTGCCCACTCCGTGTCCCACTAAACTCCTCACTACCTGATACCCTGCTCCTTCTACCTTAGTTTGTATTGCATTCGATATATCTCCCACTCTATTGCCTGTAACTGCCTGCTTGATGCCATCCCACAGCGCCTCTTCCCCAGTTTTCAAAAACTTCTTTTTTTCTTCTTCCTGTACCCTGCCGCCTTTGGCGAGCCTCGCTCGCCTCGTCTTCGACTCTTCGAAGCGGGCCTTCGGCGGGTTCCCTGTACCCTGTTCCCTAACTAAAACACTCCATGCACAATCCGTATGCCAACCCTTATACATAACTGCCAAATCTACACTAACCAGATCACCGCTTTCAAATTTCCTATCCGTAGGTATACCGTGTACTACCTGTTCATTTACTGTAATACATGTTGCATATTTATAACCCGGAACGGTTTTATACGATAAATCCCCACCCAATTTATAAATTTCCCTTTTGACAACTTCATCAACTTCAACTCCGCTTACCCCAACACTAATAGTTTCAATTGCTTTTTTTAAAGCTTTTGCCGCAATCCCGCCAGATTTTCTCATTAACCTTAACTCGTAACTATTTCTGGCTTTGGCCATTTAATGCCTCTCTCATGCGTTGCTGGACTTGCTCAATTGTACCTGTTCCATCAATTACGCTCACTAGATTTTGTCTGTTATAATAATCTATAATCGGATCAGTTTCTGTGTGATATATTTTTAATCTCTGTACGATTGCCTCCTCAGTATCATCTATTCGACCTCTTTTCAGAAGCCTCCCAGTAGCCTCTTCGTCAGATAATTTTAAATAAAAAACTTGATTAAATAATGGATCAAAGTATTCAATTTGATTTAAAGTACGCGGATAGCCATCCATAATAAACCCATCCCTGCAATCCGGTTGCGCCAGCCTTTGTTGCACAATTTGACTGATGATTTTATCATCAATCAAACCTCCATTAGTCATAATCTTCCCCAATTCTTTACCCGATTCAGTCCCTCCTTCAGCTAGGTTCCGCAAAATATCGCCAGTTGAAATGAGCGGCACTTGCAGAAATTCTGCCAGCAACTTACCCTGACTTGATTTACCAGCTCCTTGAGGACCGATGAGCAAAATTCTTTCTTTCATCTTCTTGCAAATACCTCATAGCTTCTTTCAATTAATTTGCTTTCAAATTGTTTGGCAGTATCCAAAATAACCGAAACCACAATCAAAAGTCCTGTCCCCCCTAAAATTAAAGTCTTAAGTCCAGTAATTTGAGAAGCAATTGAAGGCAAAACCGCAATTGCTCCTAAAAATATTGCCCCGGCCAAAGTAATTCTCACCATAATATAATTTAAAAAAGCTGCAGTTTGAGTACCCGGCCTGATACCGGGAATAAATCCGCCGTATTTTTTAATTTCATCAGCTACTTTTGTCGGATTAAAAATTATCGCGGTATAAAAGAATGTAAAACCAACTACCAGCAGGAAATAAATAAGATTATAAACCAGACTGTCAGGATTAAAATTTGTAGCCAAAATCCTGCCAAGGGCAGCCAGTTGCGGTTGATTAAGTTGGGCCAGGTAACTGCCTGCAAAAGAAGGCACTAAAACTAGAGAAACTGCAAAAATAATCGGGATCACTCCGGCTTGATTAACCCGCAGCGGCAGATATGTCTGGGCACCTGCCCCCAGATCCCTTCCTCCCATAAACCTTCTGGCATACTGCACAGTAATTTGCCTCCTGCCTTCGTTTATAAAAACTATTCCTGCCACAACCAAAACCGACAGCACTACAAAAATCAAAATATTAATAACTTGCGTCTGGTCCACAACAGAAACAGTTTGCGTCAACACAACCGGCAGTCTTGATACAATCCCTGCAAAAATCAGAAGCGATATGCCGTTACCAATACCATACTCTGTAATAAGTTCCCCCAGCCACATCAAAAAAATAGTACCGGCAGTCATCCCCACAATAATTGACGTTATTTGAATTGGATTTGCCTGGGTAATAATCCCCTGGTTTTTCAGTAACACAAACATGCCGATTGCCTGCAGGATTGCCAAAGGCACGGTTAAATATCTTGTATATTGGTTTATCATCTGCCTGCCCATTTCGCCTTCTTTGGATAAAGCTTCCAGCTTCGGGCTAATCATAGTTAGAAGCTGAAATATGATTGAGGCATTAATGTAAGGATTGAGCCCTAAAGAAATTATGGAAAAATTAGCCAGAGTCCCGCCTGAGAAAATATCTAAAAGTCCCAAAAATTGGTTGGAAGCAAACAGAGATTGCAATCCTTGTAAATCCACTCCGGAAACAGGAATATGGGCTGAGATTCTAAAAAGTATCACCAAAATCGTCGTAATTATAATTTTTCTTCTAAGATCTGCAATCTTAAAAGCATTGATAATTGGAGATAATATATTAGACATTCTCAATCCTGCCGCCCGATTTTTCAATAATTTTGCGGGCAGATTCAGATACCGGAAGCTTAACAGTTAATACATTCTTAATCTCCCCGTTTCCCAAAATTTTGATGCCTCTTTTAATATCTTTTTGAGAGATAATTTTTGCTTCCAGAAGCTTTGCTATATCTACAACTGTTTTTGTCTTAAAAACATCCAACTTGCTGATGTTTATCAGTTTTGGTTTTACGGATACTTTAGCATTGCCTTTACCCCGTCTCAAAGGTAACTTTTTGTATAAAGAAAGGCTGCCTGTAAAAGTTGCCGGAATCTTTCCCCTTGCTTTTTGGCCTTTAGTACCCCTGCCGGCAGTTTTACCTTTACCGGAGCCAATACCGCGGCCAAGCCTTTTTTTATCTTGAGTCTTTATTTTAATTAGCTTATCTAATCTCATTATTTGCCCTCCTTTATGTTTTTCAACCTACCCAGTGCCTCCAAAGTTGCATAAACATTAGAAGCCTGGTTTTTAGTACCTAAAATTTTGGACACAATGTCGTGAATGCCGGCTGCCTCAACCACTACCCTGACTGCTCCTCCGGCAATAACTCCGGTACCTATTGGCGCAGGCTTCAAAAACACTTTTGCTGCACCATTTTTAACTAGAATCGTGTGGGGAATAGTTCTTCCTTTTAAAGCAACCTCAATCATATGCTTCTTTGCATAACTGGTTGCCTTACGTACTGCAGATTGCACTTCAGCTGCCTTACCCAAACCTACCCCGACTTTACCTTTTTTATCTCCTACTACCACCAGAACAGACAAAGACCTTTTATCTCCTCCTTTAGTTTTTTTAGAAACGCGGTTAACCTGAACCACTTTCTCGAAAAACTCTGCCACTTCCGTGTTCATTAGTCTGTTATCTTTATTTATTACTTTATGATTTTCTCTCATATTTGAATATAAACTCCGAACTAAACTTTTTACTCCCAAGACTACAATAAAAATCTCAGGCCGTTGCAAAAAGTCTAAATCAAAATTCCAACCCTCCTTCTCTGGCACCTTTACTAAACTCTGCTATCCTACCATGATACAAAAATCCTCCCCTGTCAAATACCACCTTTTTAATTTTAAGCTTTAATGCCTTTTCTGCCATCTTCTTTCCTACCTGAGCAGCTTTTTGGCTTTTTGGTAATTTCTCCATTTTAAAATCAGATTCAGATACTAAGGTTTTACCTGTACTATCATCAATTATCTGAGCATAAATGTGCCGGCTGGAACGAAACACAGCCAGCCTGGGCCTGTCTTTAGTACCCATTATTTTCTTTCTTATTTTTTTATGCCGCTTAATTCTTAATCCTTTATTCATAATTCTTCTACTTCCCCCCTCCGGCTGCACCAGTTGCACCGACCTTGGCGCTTTTACCTAATTTCTTCCTGATATACTCACCCTGATACCTTATCCCTTTACCTTTATATACATCCGGAACCCTGACTTTTTTGATATTTGCTGCTATCTGCCCTACCAGCTGCTTGTCTATTCCTGCTACTTTAATCTTTGTATTATCTGCTACCTCAAAATCAATGCCAGGAGGTGCAGTAATTTCAACCGGGTGCGAAAAACCAACATTCAGTATTAGTTTGTTGCCGGAAACTTGTGCCCTAAATCCCACTCCAACCAATTCTAAATTTTTGCGCCAAAGATCAGTTACTCCCGTAACCATATTGGCAATTAAATTTCTGGTCAATCCATGCAAAGCTTTAACCTTTTTTTGCTCATTCTTTCTTTTAACTATTATCCTATCTCCTTCAATTTCCACTACAATTTGCGGATTATATGTTAAACCCAAAGTACCCTTTGGACCAGTCACATTAACGACCATGTCAGACCTAGAAACTTCTACTCCGGCTGGTATTGTAATCGGTGAATTCCCTATTCTGCTCATATATCTCCAGCCGGTCTACCAGACCAGTGCCAATACCTCCCCCCCTATTTTTTGCTTTCGCGCTTCTTTATCGATCATGAGACCTTTAGGTGTGGAAATAATTGCAATACCGAGTCCGTCCAAAACACGCGGTAAATCTCTAGCTCCTTTATAAATCCGAAGAGAGGGCTTAGAGACTCTTTTGATATCAGTCAAAGCCGCAATCCTAGAATTATACTTTAAGGTCACTATAATCTCCCTTTCCTTTTGTTGGGCACTTTCAAGGTATCCCTGTTTTTTGAGTAACTCCACAAGCTTCCAAATCAGTTTGGAAAATCTCAAATTAACTGTAACTTTACCAACCGAATATCCGTTTTTTATTCTGATTAATGCATCTGCAACAGGATCGTTCATAATTACCAGCTCGCTTTCTTCACGCCGGGAAGTAACCCCATGTGTGCCAATTCCCGAAAACACAATCTGCAAAGTCCGAATTTTCCTATATAAGCCCTCGGTCTTCCGCACCGCAAACAGCGGTTCCTTTTCTGAACTTCATATTTAAATTTCTTCTTTACAATATTAGAAACTTTAGCCATATTATGAGCCTCCTTTAAAGGGCATCCCCAGATACTCCAGTAATTTTTTGCCTTCCTCTTTATTCCTTGCGGTAGTCGTAATAGTAACCGCCAGCCCCCTGGTTCTGTCAACGCTTTTATAATCGACTTCAGGAAATATGATCTGTTCTTTCAAACCAATATTTAAATTTCCTTGCTCATCATAAGAGTTTTGGGATATTCCTCTAAAATCCCTGACTTTTGGCAAAACAATATTTATTAGTTTATCCAGGAAAGCATACATTTTATCACCCCTTAAAGTCACCATCATCCCGATCGGCTGTCCCTGGCTTACTTTAAAAGCAGCAATAGATTTCTTGGCTTTCGTGATAACAGGTGTTTGTCCGGCAAGTTGAGAAAAATAAACTTTAACTTTATCTAAAATACCGCTGTTATCTTTTGCCTCTCCCAAACCGATATTTAAAACAATTTTTTCAAGGCGTGGCACTGCCATATTATTTTTAATCTGCAGTTCCTTTTGTAACTTAGGCAAAACCTCATCAGAATATTTCTGTTTTAATCTATTCATAACAATTTTAAATTATTTTGTAACCTCCTTATTGCATTTTTTGCATATCCGCACTTTTTCATTTCCCTCCATTTTAAACCCAATCCTTGTTACTTTATTGCAACCGGGACAAACCAGCATTACATTAGAAATATCGAGCGGCTTAGGAAGATCGATAATCCCGCCTTGAATATCTCCATGCTTTTTAACATGCCTTTTGTAAAGATTTGCCCCACTCACAAACACTTTTTTATCCTTGCCTCGCACATATTCAACCTTACCTTCTTTGCCTCGGTCTTTGCCTAATAAAATTTTCACCTTATCTCCTTTTTTTATTTTCATAGTGAGCGTAGTTAAACTACCATACCTCCTGGGCAAGCGAAATAATCTTGGTATATCCGGCCTCCCGCACCTCTCTGGCAATCGGACCAAAGATACGGGTTGCCCGCAAATTTCCGTCATTATCAATAACTACCCCTGCATTATCGTCAAATTTTATATATGAACCATCACTCCGCCTGACTTCTTTTTTAGTCCTGACGATTACTACCTTAATTACTTCATGGGCTTTAACCTGACCGTTAGGATCTGCACCTTTAACAACCCCTACCACTTTCTGTCCCAAAGTAGCTTTTCTCTTGCCTGATCCACCCAAAGGTTGAATAACCTGGATAGACTTTGCACCGCTATTATCTGCAACTGTTAATCTTGTCCTGTGTTGAACCATAAATGAGAATTACGAATCAAGAATTACGAATTAAGCTTTCTTGTTCTTGTCCTCCTTTTTTACTTTTTTTACTTTCTTCTTCACTATTTCTGTTTTGTCGCTTAATTCTTCATTCGTACTGCTTAATTCTTTTTCTTCCGGCATCACCTCTGATATGACTTTCTCTGCTTGATCTTTGAGTATTACTTCCGTAATCTCTTCTAAATTCTTCCCCACCACTTTGGCCACCCTCCAGTGTTTATTTTTAGAAATCGGCCTTATCTTGATAATCTCCACTATATCGCCTTCCTTTACTCCCACTAAATCATCAACAAGGTACCTCTTACTGCGCACAAAAGTCTTTTTATATAACGGGTGCTTAGCTACTCTTTCTACTAAAACAGTCACCGTATTTTTTAATTTTGTTGAAACAACTCGACCAATCATAATTTAAAATTCAAAATGCAAAAATCAAAAATTTTTACTTTTTACTTTTGACTTCTTTTGAACCTCCTTCCTTATTTTTTACAACTTCAGTTTTGCTTACTTCCGCTTCCAACTCACCCAGCAACTCTTTTTGCCTTATCGCTGTCAACGCTCGTGCCAGATCTTTTTTCTTTTTAGATATCATTTTCAAATCTTTTAATTTTTTCATATTTTTATCCATTACCAGGTCATCTATTTCTTTGTCAAAAGCTTTAACTTTTTCTTTTAGCTCTTTAATGCCTAAACCCTTAATTTCTGTTAGCTGTTCACCTTTTTTCATAAATTTATTTCTCCACAAATTTAGTATCAATCGGCAGCTTATGGGAAGCCAGCCTTAATGCTTCCTCAGCTATATCCTTTGTCACTGCTCCCATTTCAAAAATTAAACTTCCCGGTTTAACAACAGTCACATACCCTTCCACATCACCCTTACCTGAACCCATTCTTGATTCTGCCGGATGTTTGGTAATCGGTTTATCAGGAAAAACCCTGATCCAAATACGTCCTCCTCTTTGGGTAAAATGAGCCATAGCTCTTCTTGCAGCCTCAAGCTGTCTGGCAGTAATAAAACCTGCCGCCATTGCCTTCAGACCAAAACCTCCAAAAGCCAAACTATTACCTCTGGTAGCCACACCGCCTCTTTTTCCTTTAAAGGTTTTTCTATGTTTCATTCTTTTTGGTTGCAATAGTCCCATATTATATCTCCACCTCTCCCTTATTTATCCAAACCTTCACGCCTACATATCCTGACTTTGTTAAAGCAGGATAAACTGCAAAGTCTATATCTGCTCTTAAAGTATGCAAAGGCATGGTGCCTGCAGCTTTCCATTCCCTTCTTGCAATCTCTGCTCCGCCAATTCTACCGGACAATACAATCCTCACTCCTTTTGACCCGCTTCTCATAGCCCGCTCAATTGCCTGGTTCATCACCCTTTGGGCCGGCAGTCTTCTGGCTAGCTGTTCAGCTACAGATTGGGCAACCAAATAGGCCGAAAGATCGGCCGATTTTAACTCCATTGGTGCAATTTCCAAGCTATTATCATTTTTTATCTTCAGTTCCTGCATTAAAAATTTTTTAATTTCCGTCAAACCAGATCCGCCTCTTCCGATTAAAACTCCGGGACGGGAAACATAAATAATTACTTTCAATTTATTAACAGCTCTTTCAATCTCAACTGAACCAACACCGGCTGCTCTTAACTTTTTCATCAATAGATCTCGAATTTTTAAATCTTCGATAATGTTTTCTTTATACTTTACCCCGCTTGCAAACCACCTGGATTTCCAGGTTGCCCCAATACCCATTCTAAAACCAACCGGATGAATTTTTTGACCCATTTTGTTTTGGACTAATTCGGTACGTATTTTGGACTATTTCTTGGCTTTTTTAGCCGAATTGTCCATTACGACCTCAGTCTGTTTTCCTCCTTCTTTTTTGTTTGCTTTTTCTAACTTTGCACTTTTAACTTTTAACTTTGAACTTAAATCGTCTGTCAAGACGATTTTTATATGACTCATCCTTTTTTTATACGGCTTGACCCGGCCCCTGGTTCCTGCCCGGAAACGCCGCATCTTTGTGCTTTCATTTATTTCAATTTTTTTAAAAGTAAGTTTCGATGCATCTAAACCCTGATTTTTGGCATTGGCCAAAACTGTTTTTATTGCCTTTTCTAAATCTTTAGAAGCAAGCTTTGGAGTTACCGTCAAAACCTCCACTGCCTTAGCAGGTTCCATCTTGCGCACCATATCAGCTACCAACCGGAGTTTCCTGGGACTGGTATGCATATATTTTTGTATTGTTTGTATTTCCATATTATGTCTTTGCCGAACTCTTTTCAGTCACCTTTCCGTGACTTCTAAATGTCCTTGTCGGCGCAAATTCTCCCAACCTGTGACCTACCATTGATTCAGATACAAACACAGTCACAAAATTTTTACCCTGATGAACCAAAAAAGTGTGTCCTACAAATTCAGGCGGGATTTGCGAGCGTCTTGCCCAGGTTTTTATCGGACTTTTTGCCCCGCCGGCCTTTTGAACCTGCACTTTTTTCATTAACTTTTCATCAATAAAAGGCCCTTTTTTAGTACTTCTAGACATTATTTTCTCCTTTTAATTCTGTACTTATTTGTCCATTTCTTTTTATTTCTGGTATTACCAACAGCCGGTCTACCATATTTGGTCATAGGTGTTTTACGGCCGATACCAGACCTGCCTTCTCCTCCTCCGTGCGGGTGAGAATCCGGGTCTTGGGCTACACCCCGGACATTTGGTTTAATCCCCATATGTCTGGACCTGCCAGCCTTACCCAAAACTTCCTGCCTTATTTCTTCGTTACCCAAAACTCCGATTGTAGCCAAGGACTGCAAAGGTATCATTCTAACCTCTCCTGAGGGCATTTTCAAATGGGCAAAATCACCTTCTTTAGCCAACACCTGCAAAGACATGCCTGCACTACGGCCCAATTGCCCCCCCATTCCTGGAGTAAGTTCAACATTATGCACCAAAGTCCCGATGGTAATATTTTTTAGTTTCATGGCGTTACCTGTTTTTGATTCAACTTTCTCTCCGGATACTAACTTATCTCCGACCGAGATACCTTTCGGCGCCAGGATATACCGGTATTCTCCGTCTGCATATTTGATCAGGGCAATATCCACATTACGGTTTGGATCATATTCCAAAGATGCAACCTCACCTAAAATCCCGAACTTATTTCTCTTAAAATCAATCTCACGATAATATCTTTTATGCCTTCCTCCCTGGCTTCTGACTGTCACCATTCCTCCGGCAGATCTACCAGAGTGCTTTTTTAATAATATTTTTAAACTTTTAACTTTTGAGTTGTAGTTTTGACTTTTGACTTTTGACTTTTGACTTTTCATTTACCTGTTATTACCTTTCTCTGGGTTGTTGGCGCAGCTCCAACTGCACTTTTTTCCACCTTTACTTTAGTCCTTCCCAAAATATCTTTTTTCTCTTTTAATCTTATTGGTTCACCTTCTCCGGTAGTAACGGTAACTTCCTCTTTGGGAGTTTCAAAAATGGCAATTGTTTGTCCTTTACCAACATGCACAATTGCTTTTTTAAACCCTGATTGCTGGTATGATTTTCTTACTCTCCTTTGCGCCTTAACCCTCCCTCTAACATTAACAGTATTAACTTCCACAACTTTAACATTAAACTTTTCAGCTACTTTTTTGGCAATTTCCGGTTTGGTAGCGTTTTTATCCACCTCAAAGGTATATAAACCGCTTTGAGCAAGCTTCATTGATTTTTCTGTAATAATCGGCCGTTTTAAAATTATCATTTCTGTTCCCCTTTCTTAATTGTCATTCTGGCCCGCTTCGCCGAAGCTTCAGCGAGGCGAGCAAGCGGAGCGCGTCCAGACTCCTCCTTACCAGATTCTGAAGTCCTTGTTTCACTCATCCCCAGAATAACATTAACTGCTTCTTTAGTTATCAAAAGCATCTCGTGTTTTAATACTTCATAAGCATTAATCAAATTCGCAGGTAAAATGCTAATACCAGGAATATTCCTGACAGCCCTCACCACATTATCCGCTTTTCCGTCAATGACTATTAACGCGCTTTTCAACTTTGAATTCTCAACTTTGAATTTTGAATTTAGTTGCGTCAGCAACTTTGCTATCTCTTTTGTTTTACCCGAGGCTTTGTCCACGCCAGTTAAACCTACTACCTGTTTATCAGCGGCTTTTGCAGATAGTGCAGACAAAAGCGCAGCTTTTTTCATTTTCTGAGGCATACTTAATCTGACTTTGCGCGGCTTAGGACCCAACGCAATACCACCGCCCACAAAAATCGGTGCCCGTATTGCACCGTGTCTTGCACGGCCGGTTCCTTTTTGCCTAAAAATTTTGGCTGTGGAACCCTCAACTTCACCCCGGGTTTTGGTAGAACCGGGTAAATCTTTTTGATTAGTGGCATAAACTCTGATTGCCTGTGACAAAAGCTGTTTATTAACTTTAGCCCCAAAAATTTCTTTTGGTAAAGTCATAGCTCCAGCAGCATTTCCTGCTAAGGAATAAACGGGAATAGAAAGATTAGCGAGACCCATTTCTTTCTTGTCATTGCGAGGAGTCTTCGACGAAGCAATCTTGGCAGGGAAATTATCTGAATTAGATTGCTTCGGGCCGATTTCATCGGCCTCTCGCAATGACGAACTTATTGTTTTTACTTTTGATACTTTTTTCTTAACCGGCATTTTCTTTTACCTCCTCTTTCTTTTCAGAAGACTCAGAAGGATTCGGATTTCCAGATTGATCAGATGAATCGGAAATTGGAGTTTCAGAGCTCTGACTTGCTGTTTTTTCTTCACCCTTAACGCTCTTGTCCTGAGCAGAGTCGAAGGATTCCCCTTCCCCCTCTTCTACCTTTTCTTCCGGCGGGGGAGTATAACCTTTAATTCTTCCCAATTTTGTGATCATTACCAGTCCTCCAACAGGACCGGGTACAGCACCTTTAACAAACAATAAATTCTCTGCCCTTTTAATCCCCACTACCTCAAGATTCTTTGCACTGACTTGCTCGTTACCCATGTGTCCAGCCATCTTTTTACCCTTATAAACTCTTCCCGGGGTGGTTCCGGAACCGATTGCACCGGGAGCGCGCAACCTGTCTGACTGGCCGTGAGTTTTTGGTCCGCCGTGGAAGCCATGCCGCCTGACACCTCCCTGAAATCCTTTTCCTTTGGAAATACCGGTTACTTTCACAGCATCACCCATTGAAAAAACCTGGTTCAGTTTGATTTCTGTTCCAGGTTGTAAATCTTGCCCATCTTCTCTAACTTCTCTAAACCAGCGAATCGGCTGCTCTATACCTATCTTTTTGCCGTGTCCGAGTTGAGGTTTTCGGACTGATTTTTTGGTTCCAAACCCAAGCTGCACTCCGTCATACCCGTCTTTCCCCTCACTGGTTTTAACCTGTGTAACTAGATTTGGAGCAATTTCTACAATTGTTGCCCCTACCCTTCTTCCACGGGAATCATAAGTGCTCGTCATATTCTTTTTTATACCAAGTAATGTATTTATCATAACCACAAAAAAGAGTGAGTCCTTCGACTATTCGCAGGATCTCACTCAGTATCTCGCCTAGACTCGCCGTATCGATTTTAGACGCGCGATCTACTGAAAATTTTTAAACTTTTTATTAACCTGACAATATAATCATCAGCTAAATTAAATTCTAACACAAGCTCAAGCGTAAATGCAAGCAACCTGTAGAAGTCTCGGAGAAAACAGAATTTTCCTTACCTGAAAGAGATATTGTCAAATAAAAGGTCGCCTTTGCCGCTATAGTTAGAGCCGCGTAACATTATCCCGGCAATTTGGGTATCAGGGGCAATACCAAAATTAGCAAGCGGAATAGAAACATGCTGCCACCCTGCTGCTAGTGTTACATAACTGTTGATATTCAACGAGCTCCCTGTTGTACTCCAGGCATTAGTGGCAATCGTTATTCCAAAATTTGTAACTGTTGGCAGCAAAGCATAAATATCAAATTCTAAAGTCCCGTAATTGCTGATATTAAACTTGCTGGTTCGGGCAAGAAAAGTAGTACAATAACTATTTACGTTTATCTCCAGTGAATATATACCTGAATATACAACATCATCTCTAACAGGATTAACATAACATTTTGTTCCTGCGGGGCTTTGCCATTCGTTATAGACAAACCCTATGCCTAATGAATCTGCGTAGATATTTAATCCCGAAGGCACAGGTGTTGGAGTTGGAGTTGGAGTTGGAGACGGTGTCGGAGTAGGGGTAGGAGTTGGTGCTGGAGTAGCAGTTGGAATAGGTGTTGGTGTTGGTGTCGGCATAGGAGTTGACGTAGGTGTAGGTACAGGGGTAGGAACCGGGGTCGGAGACGGTGATGCCGAAACTGTGGATTCTGTATAAATATTGGTCAGGCTCCAGTTAACCCAGTATTGCTTATATGCTGTTACTCCATCAGGATTTGGGTGAATTCCCGGAAAATATTCCGGTTTATTGCTAAAATATGTCCACAAATCAGGTCCTTTTACTACCTGGGGGAAATTGATATAAACCTGCTGGATTTTATCAAGTAATGGCGGGGCACAGTTCACTTTGGAAGCACTTGGGAAGGTAGCAACTACCGGAATTTTCCCTGCAGCTATAACTTTATTAACTATGCCGGTAATATCATTATAATAATTATCTGGATTAGTATAACAGACTGTATCAGAGCCATTGGTATCATTGCTTCCCAAAGTAATAGCCACATATTCGGCTCCCGGGGTTCTGGATAAAGCAGCATCTATTTCCTGTAAGCCTGAATAAGCATCACGACCGCTTCTTCCTTCATTAACCTGGGTAATATTAATATTGGTGTTTTGGGTATGGATTAAATCTGCAAAAGAACCAATACCGGGTTCCATAGTCATAGCAGTAATGGAATCACCAAAGAAAACCCAGACATCATTAACTAATCCTTGTGGCGTTGGACTTGGAGTTGACGTAGGTGTAGGTGTCATACTCGGTGTGACTGTTGGAGTTGGGGTTGGAACAGGAGTAGGAGAAGGGGAAGCAGAAACTGTTGCCTGATAAGCATTGGTTAACATTGCATCTGCCCATTGTTTTCGGTAAGCTGCATTACCAGTATTTGTAAGATGAACGCCATCACTGCCCAGTAAATTGGGATTATCTTTGAAAAATGTCCACAGGTCAGGACCGGCAATAACAGTTTTACCCTGAGCATTATATTCCCCGATTATCTGATCAATTTTGGCATTATATAAAGGAGCATTTGCTTGCAAGGCAGAAGATGATGCCCAGGGTATGTGCGGAATAACAGGGATCTTACCCTTGGCAATAACAGCATCCAGCATGGTTCTGTAGTTTTGGTAAAACTGCTCAGGGGTAGTAGGATATGGATCTCTGGCATCATTGGTTCCAAAGGAAATCCCGACAAACCTGCCTGGAAAGGCTTGTATAAAATTAGGTATGTTCCGAGCTGCCCAATCAGTGTTAGTTGAGGCGACTCCGCCATCTTCAACTACCGGCCAGTATCCGGGCATGGCTTGACTGATTAAAGAAGCAAACGAAGGACCAATATATTCATCATAAGTCATTGTTCCGGCTGTCAAGGAATCTCCATAAAAAATCCAGTCATCATATATACCCTGGCTGGCATTATAAAGATCCATATTAACTTCTGCATCTAAAAGGCCGCTGTAACCGGCTGTTGTAGTAACATTTAATCTTACCCAGTTAAAGCCGGACAAATTCAGTACATGCTGACGCTGTCTGTAAACATTATTCGGCACAGAAATTAACACTTCCCATCCTGTACTTGGAGTAACTGATCCTCCGACAGCCCTATTTCCTTCAATGGTGTAAGCCAGAGGCAGATTCCGGTCACTCCAAGCAGGCGGATCAGAATAGACAAATCTGCCGGAAGGATTCCACCAGATCAGTACTGTATTTGATTTGCTCGCATCAGTAATTGATGAAATGTCATAAGAGAGCCAGGCAGGTGTTCCGGCTGATCTCCATCTGGTAGAGTAATCACTGTCACTGGCATAAGAAGCTTGTGAACCTGCATAATTACTTGAAGAAAAAACAGGCAGGTTTCTGCTAATTAAAGGCATTGGCGGGATCCCGCTTAAGGGAGCAGTGCTGCCTATTCCAACTGGGGTAGCGGTTGGCATCGGTGTTAAGGTTGGAGTTGGCAAGACAGAAGGCGTTGGTGTTGGGGTCGGCGTGGGTGACGAAGATGCTATCGCCTGATTATATACAGTGGATAATCCCCAACTGGCCCAGAAATTTTTATATTCTATAATCCCGGCTGAAGTTAAATTCGTTACTCCCCATTCCGGATGGCCGCTAAAATGGTTCCACCAATCCGGGCCTTTAACTACTTGAGAGAAATTTATATAAACCTGTTGTATTTTATCAATTAAAGGAAGGGCGCAATTTACTCGGGATGCAGTTGGAAAAGTTGACAGGACTGGAATCTTCCCGGCTGCCAGTACTTTATTAACCATACCAACCATATTATTATAGAAGTTATCCGGATTTGCATAACAAACTGTATCATTACCATAAGTATCGTTCGCCCCTAATGTAATTGCCACATATTTTGCTGATGGGGTCCGTCCTAAAGCACCATCTATTTCCTGTAAACCCATATAAGCATCTCTATTGCCCTTACCCTCATTGACTTGAGTAACATTAATATTGCTGTTTTGAGTATGAATTAAATCAGCAAAAGAACCTGCTCCCGGATCCATTGCCATAGCAGTACCAGCATCACCATAAAAAATCCAGGTATCATTAATTGCTGTTTCCTGTGCCTTTGCTGAACCCATAACCAAATAAAAAAGGATAAGGAATAGAAGGGAGAATAAAAGTTTAGTGTATGTTGAACAAAAAGAGAATTTCCTCAAAACAGCCATTGTATCTTCCCAGGCAGAACTCTATCCATCCTAAACTAAGTGAAATCTTTTTGTCAATAGGGATTTTTTATAAGGCTATTATCTTAAGAAAATATCCGGATATCTGGTATAGTAATGCAACTACGCACGCCGGCGTGCAATAAGAATTATTTTCTAATCTGATGAGCAACAGCGACAGACTGTTCAGAGAGTTCTCTGCGTATATTTTTGGGGAGAGTTTTACCTAATTCTTTTAGATATTGCTTGCCGTTAAAAATCTCCAGTAAGACTGGTTCACCGTTTTTATCAACACTAACCACAGAATTTTCTGTTTCATAAGAATCATCTATCTTCTTATCACTTAACTGAATCATTAGGATATCAACATCTGGACTATAGCTAATCCTCTTTCGTACTTTCATATTTACCCCTCCTTGCAACATACACTGTAATGACTCTAATTATAAATTTTGGAATTGTTTCATTTAAAACATGCCAAGTAAAAACTATCTGCACTAGAAAATCATATCATGAAATTGGAAGATTCCTCGCTACGCTCAGAATGACAATTCAATTCCACCTCGGGGGTGGAAGTGTAGCTACACCTCGGTAATCCAAACTCCAGACATCCAAATACTTATGTGCTTTACCAATTCCTAACGATCGTTAACTTTTGCTAAAGTTGCTGAGCTGGTATGTCTGAATTTCGAGGTCTTACTTTGTATAATCTTCAAGTCTTTTTTGTTGAGTAGGATGTCTCATTCCCCGTATTGCCTTGGCTTCAAGCTGCCTTGTACGTTCTTTGGAATAAGGTTTACCCCTAATCTCTAAACCAACTATTTTTCCTGTCTCGACTAAAGTCCTAGATCGTCCATCATCTAAACCAAAGCGTAGCTCTAAAACCAATCTCTCGCGGTAGGGAAGCAGCGCTAAAACCTCATCTACTGCCTCTTTTAGAAACAAATGAGCTTCCTTGCTTAAAGGTGTTACTGTTGTAATGTCTTTTCCATAAAGAGCCTGACAATCTTCAACTTTTCTACCCTTTAGTACATCTTCAGAGGGATATTTTCCGAATACTGCACCTCTTATCCTATCCCCTGGGGATAATCTGTCTTGTAATTCTTTCGGTACAGTAAAAGAAACAAGGGGAATTAAATTTCCAGAAACCTCGTCTTCAAACAATAATTCTTGCTTCGATTCTTTTCTTCTCATTTTATTAGAAGGGATTTTATTACATCTTTACTTCAATGTCAACACCGGCCGGGATTTCAAGATGCATTAAAGAATCTATTGTTTTTTGGGTAGGTTCTATAATGTCTATCATTCTTTTGTGGGTTTTAATTTCAAAAGCTTCCCGGGAGTCTTTATCAGTATGAGGCGAGGTTAAAACAGTAATTCTTTCAATTTTTGTAGGAAGGGGAATGGGGCCTGCTATTTTGGCACCGGTTCGGAGAGCTGTATCCAAAAGGGATTCACAGGTATTGTCTAATACCCGGTGATCATAACTTTTCAGTTTTACTCTAATACGTCCTCGCGGCATCTTTTTATCCTCCTACTGTTAATGTGCTAAATTATACCTTATTCACTAAAAAAGGGCCACTTGGGGCCCTGATAAACCACGCTTCTATGTATTTTAAGCAATGATTTTTGTAATAACTCCGGCTCCGACAGTTTTACCGCCTTCTCGAACAGCAAACCTTAATCCTTCTTCCATGGCAACCGGTGTAATTAACTTACCTACAACCTTAACTGTATCTCCCGGCATAGCCATTTCTACCCCTTCCGGCAGTTGTACTTCACCGGTTACATCTGTGGTTCTGACATAAAATTGCGGTCTGTAGCCTTTGAAAAACGGAGTATGTCTGCCGCCTTCTTCTTTGCTCAAAATATAAACTTCTGCTTCAAACTCAGAGTGAGGAGTAATTGAACCTGGTTTTGCCAAAACCTGACCGCGTTCTACATCATCTTTTTCAATACCGCGAAGCAAAATTCCGGCATTATCACCGGCCTGACCTTCATCAAGCATTTTATGAAACATTTCAATTCCTGTTACAACACTCTTTTTAGTAGGCCTTATTCCCACAATCTCAATTTCCTCATTAACCTTAACCTTGCCTCTTTCAATTCTTCCGGTAACTACTGTTCCGCGGCCTTTAATGGAAAAGACATCTTCTACTGCCATCAGGAACGGCTTGTCTACATCACGTGTTGGAGTTGGAATCCATTCATCAACTTTATTCATTAACTCCTCAATTGCTTTAACTGATTCTGCATCACCTTCCAGGGCTTTTTTAGCGCTGCCGCGAATAATCGGTGATTGCGGGTCATATTCATATTTTTTGAGTAGATCCCGGACTTCTTCTTCAACCAGATCCAAAAGTTCAGGGTCATCAACCATATCGCATTTATTCAAAAATACTACAATTGCCGGAACTCCAACCTGGCGGGCCAGTAACAAATGTTCTCTGGTTTGAGGCATGGGGCCGTCCGGA
Source organism: Candidatus Daviesbacteria bacterium (assembly GCA_016183245.1). GTDB lineage: Bacteria > Patescibacteriota > Microgenomatia > Daviesbacterales > UBA10151 > UBA10151. The sequence goes on along the minus strand of JACPEY010000025.1, from coordinate 4,479 downwards.
GCGGAAACCACCAAAATAGCGCCGTCTGTTTGAGCGGCACCGGTAATCATGTTTTTGATGTAATCTGCGTGACCTGGCATGTCGATATGGGCATAATGCCGTTTCTCGGTCTCGTATTCCTGATGGGAAATATTAATGGTAATACCGCGGGCTTTTTCTTCCGGAGCGTTATCAATTTGATCAACTGATCTTTTTTCTGCCAAACCCTTGGCTGCCAAAACATTGGTGATTGCTGCAGTTAAAGTTGTTTTGCCATGGTCAACGTGACCCATGGTTCCAACATTAACGTGCGGTTTGCTTCTGTCAAATTTTTTTGCGTCTGCCATATTGTTTAGTGCTTAGTGAACAGTGATTAGTGTATAGTTTAAAACAAAAATTAAACTTATGCAATAATCAATTAGGGCAAGAAAATCCAGCTTCTGTCAAGCTGGTAAATTAAATATACAGGATTTCTCATATAAATGCAATAGTTAAATTAGTAAGACATTAGTTTCTCTCAGAGATTTTGTCATCTTGACCCGCCTCTCAGCCGGAGGCAGTGAGGGCGGGGAAAGATCTCTAGATTAATCTTAAGATTCCTCACTACGCCTGCCTGCTCGCCTCGATTCGGCGAAGCGGGCCGGCAGGCAGGTTCGGAATGACAATTTACTGGGAAACTCTGAATAGTTACTTAAATTAAATCTCGGAAATTAATGTTCAACGCGGCCGGTGAAGCCTGAAGATTCAATGATTTATTATATGATGTTTATTTATAAACTCCCTGCCTATGCTCAACTTCAACTACTGTTAAGATCTTTTCTGCTGCAGAGAAAATATAAATTACCCTATAAGGCCAGGCATAAAGTTTGTACTGCCCGGCAAATTCCCCTTTTAGTTTCTCTCCGGCAAGCGGTTTATCAGCTAATTTTTCAACAGCTTTGGCAATTTTCTTTTTAGCATCTATTGGCAGTTTTAAAAAAGATTTCTCCGCTGTCTTGGTAAAAATTATTTGCGCCATTTAAAGACCTGCTTTTTTCTTAACCTCTTCCCAAGATATTACTCTGCCTTTTTTAATATCTTCCAGTCCTTTTTTAATCCCAATCACCAGTTTCTTATCAGACATCACCTCCATGGTAGCCTCCCAGGAAGCCAGCTCTTCAGCGCTTATTAAAACCGCTTTAGTTTCACCTTTGTTGGTGATGGCAATTTTTTTACCGCTGGCGGCATCTTCCAATAAGTCATATAGGGTATTTCGCGCAGTTGTTGCAGATACTGTAATCATAATGAGTTAAGTGTACGTTATTCCGTACGTATTGTCAAACAGGAAAATTGTCACAAAATTTGATAACTGTTAGCAAATCTGTATTGCCCTATAACTATCTTAATGAGGAAGGTACTCACTTAGAGGAATTCTAGCAAGTGCATTTATTTCAGCCGCCACCACAACTATTCCAGCTACTGTATAGAAGATTGCTCGAGGTGAATTACGTAAATTATTTAGTTCGTTTCTGATTGTTACAACTAAAGGATGAATACTATCAATCTTCAGTACCGAACAAAGATAAATCAAATTCAGGATTAGGCTTGGACATAAGTTTATTAAAATTTAATGTTCCACCCTACCAGTAAAGCCTGAAGATTCAATGATCTTTTGAGTGATATTATTTGGTACAGGTTCGTAGTGGTCTGCTTCCATGTAATAGGTGGCTCGGCCTTGTGACATGCTTCTGATGGCTGTAGCATAACCGTGCATTTCTGCCAAAGGCACCAAAGCCAACACCACCCTGGCATTACCGCGGGTTTCAGAAGATAAAATTTGAGCCCTTTTGGAAGATAAATCACCAATAATTTCCCCCAAAAACTCATCCGGGGTAGTAACTTCTACCTTCATGATTGGTTCAAGTAAAATCATGTCCGCTTTCTTAGCCGCCTCGGAAAGCCCCAAAGATGCAGCAATCTTAAATGCAATTTCTGAAGAATCAACATCATGAAACGACCCGTCATAAACAATTACTTTAATATCAGTGACCGGGTATCCGGCCAGAATTCCGGTATCTTCTTTTTCCATAACTCCTTTTTCAATCGGAGGGATAAACTCCCGGGGGATTGCTCCACCCACCACTTCTGAAGCAAACTCCCTGCCCTGTCCGCGGGGCAAAGGTTCAATTTTGAGCAAGCAATGTCCGTATTGACCGCGGCCGCCGGTTTGTCTGATATATTTCCCTTCACCTTCTGCATATTTAGTAATAGTTTCTTTATAGGCAACCTGCGGCTGCCCGACATTTGCCTCCAGCTTAAATTCCCTTTTCATCCGGTCTACTAATATCTCAAGCTGCAGTTCACCCATGCCGGCAATAATTGTTTGACCTGTTTCCGGATCGGATTTTACCCTGAAAGTAGGGTCTTCTTCTGAAAGCCTTTGCAGGGCATAACCTAATTTTTCCTGATCGCTCTTTGTTTTAGGTTCAATTGCCAGAGAAATCACCGGATCAGGGAAAGTAATTGATTCCAAAACAATCGGCGTGCCTTCATCACAAAGAGTATCTCCTGTTACAGTGTCTTTAAGTCCCACTGCTGCCACAATTTCCCCGGCAAATGCTTCATCGATTTCTTCCCTGTCATTTGCATGCATTAAAAGCAGCCTGCCAACCCTTTCCCTGATTTGTTTGGTAGCATTGTAAACATAAGAACCGCTTTTTAAAGTCCCGGAATATACTCGAATATAGGTAAGCTTTCCAACATGCGGGTCAACCTGAATCTTAAATGCTAAAGCTGCCAATGGTGCAGCCGGGTCAGCTTTTCTTTCTTCACTTTCTCCGGTTTTTGGATTTGTACCGTTAAAAACTGAAATATCTTGTGGAGATGGCAAATATTCTACTACCGCATCCAGCATGGGCTGAACGCCTTTGTTGCGCAAAGACGAACCAGCCATTACCGGTACAATCTTATTTGCAATCACCGCTCTGCGCAAAGCCTGTTTTAGCTCTTGAACACTAATCGATTCTCCTCCCAAGTATTTTTCCATCAGTACATCATCTGTGCCGGAAATTTCTTCTACCAATTTTTCCCGGGCAACTTTGACTTCTTCCGCCATATCAGCAGGAATTTCTACCTCTACAAACTTGGCCCCAGTCTGATCACCTTCCCCGCCTGCAACGCTTTGCCCCGCTCGCAACGATGTAGCGTTATCGGGCGAGGTAGCAATGCGGGCAGGCCAAATTATAGCTTTTTCGGTTAAAAGATCTACGACCCCTTTAAAATCATTTTCTTTTCCGATAGGTAAGTTATAAGCAATAGCATTGGCGCCCAGCCTGTCTCTGGCTGATTGAATGGTGGCGGCAAAATCTGCTCCTACTACATCCATTTTGTTGGCAAAAGCAATCAAAGGCACATTATATTTATTAGCTTGTCTCCAAACAGTTTCTGTTTGGGATTGCACCCCAGATGAAGAATCCAAAACAATCACTGCTCCATCCAAAACCCTTAAAGACCTTTCTACCTCAGCGGTAAAGTCCACATGCCCCGGAGTATCAATTAAGTTAATTCTCATCTCCTGGTCTTCAAACTGACCCTTTTTTACAGTCCAGAAAGCAGTTATGGCTGCGGAAACAATGGTAATTCCGCGCTCGCGCTCCTGTTCCATCCAGTCAGTAACAGTTGTGCCTTCATCTATATTTCCAATCTTGTAAGTTTTTCCTGTATAGAAAAGGATTCTTTCGGTAGTAGTGGTTTTACCGGCATCAATGTGGGCAATAATGCCCATATTCCTAATTCTGTCTAGTGGAAAATCTCTTTTAGTCTTTTGTATAGCCATATTATTTCCCCTTGCCCTCCAAATCTCTAATAATCTGTTTAACTTGTTCAATTCTTACTCGGGTAGTTTCTGCATCTTCAGTTGCCATAGTATAAGCTGCATTTTCGGATAAATCCCCTTCCTGGGCAGCCACACCCTTTTTAAGCATGATTGCACCCAACTCTTCTTCAAGCTGTCTCAAATTATCCTTCCACATTTTTAATTTCTCCTGCCTTAATTTTGCATCAATCATAATAATAAAAAACCTCCCTCAAATTTCAGGAGGCAACAAGTAAATATTAATCATTTCGATCCTAAAAGTCAACCACAATTATGGTACGACATTAGTTTCTCTCAGAGATTTTGTCATCTTGACCCGCCTCTCAGCCGGAGGCAGTGAGGGCAGGGAAGAATGACAATTTACTGGGAAACTCTGAATAGTTACAATTATGTAAACTAATTGTGGTCAAATCAAACAAATTATTTAGGCTGCAGGTACAAGAGAACCTGAATCGACCTCTTCCAATAATCTCCCCTTTTGAGTCGGGAGAGAACCAAAAAGCGCTCTTAGAGCCTGTTTGAAAAGGTCAGGTAGTATCCAAAACTAACCTTTTAAGCATCAGTCTGGTCATGGCCAGATGGATGAAGGATTCAACACTTTTCTTGAGTCTTTCATAATCCCTAACCAATCTTCTGTTTTTGAGCAG
>JACPEY010000020.1 GCA_016183245.1 Candidatus Daviesbacteria bacterium | reverse complement strand
GACCTGGGTCTGCCACCTTCTTTTGCCTGAGGTACTAGCGGAGAAATTATCTCCCATTCCTGGTCTGTCATATCGCTCGGATATGACTTGGGCATATTTAGATATTACCCTAATTGGGGCTTTTCAAACAAGCTCTTAGAAATTATTCCATAATACCTGGTTAGTTATTTCATGATGATAGACAATTTCAGATGTTTTAACCTTACTCCCCAACTCTTTAGGGCTTCTGTCTGCAACCATCTCTTTAAAAGCTAAATATTTTTGTTGATTTTGTCCTAAAATTTTTGTAACAAATTCGCTTGTTTTAAAAAGCCTGATTGCATCATAAATAGTCCCGGGTAAAAACCTTAACCTCTCCCTTGTGCCTCTTGGACGAGTTAACTTTTTTCCTTCAAGTCCTGTTTTCAAAACTGTATAAAGAGCAAGATAAGGATTTGCATCAGGCGCTACTGACCTGATTTCAATCCTGGCTGTTTTTTCATTACCTGCAGGAATCCTGATCATAGAACCCCTATCAACCGGAGAAACCTTAATCTGGTTAGGTGCTTCAAAATGCGGATCCAGCCTCCTGTAAGCATTCACAGAAGAATTTAAAACAAGACAAATCTCCGGTGCATGATTTAACATCTTTAAGATAAAATCCCACGCTAGTGGAGATAAACCATCAACTCCATCTTTTTGATAAAAAATATTCCTGCCATCTTTTGCCAAAGATATATTTGTATGCATACCTGAACCGTTAATGCCGGCAATTGGCTTTGGTAAAAATGTGGCTGTCATGCCCATATTATTGGCTACCTGCCTGCAAACTAATTTATAAAGCTGGATTTGATCACAAGCTCTAACCACTTCAGTATAGCCAAAATTTAACTCAAATTGCGAAGGCGCAACTTCCGGATGATCTTTTTCATTTCCAAAACCCATTGCCCTTTGTGCTTCTGCTGATGCATCAATAAATCTCCTTAATCTATCAAGAGGCAAAGAATGGTAGTAACCGCCGGTTGAAATTAATTTAAAGCCAATATCTTCATCAAAACTTTGTTCCGCACCTACACCTTCTACTAAAAAACCTTCTGTTTCTGGAGCAGAATATACTTTAATATCTTCTTTTTCCTGAAGTTTTTGAACATATAATTTTAACTGACTTCGAAAATCTGATTCATAAGAAGATCTGTCTCTATTTAATACCGAAGCAAACATTACAATTTTGCCTCCTCCGAATATATCTGATGGCAGATAAACTATACTGCTCCAGTCAATTTCTAACCTTAAATCAGATTCGGAAAGGGCTGTAAAACCTCTGATTGAGGAACCGTCAAAAGTTAAATTTGAGTCAGATTCCAAAAGATATTTTTTATCATAATCTAACATATGAAACCTACCCTCAATGTCTGTAAAACACAGCGTTATTGCTTTTATACTTTTTTCTTTTTGCAAGTATAAACGGTATTCTTCCTCAAGTGCCTTAGGATCACCTGTTTGCTGCTTTTCATTTGCCTGAAGATTCATTTCTTCCAGGCGATCATAGGAGATTTCCAGAAAATTCTTTAATGAAGGGTTGATATCCTGCATAACTGACTACTTTTAGCATTAATTAATATATATGTCAATATATTAATACTAATTTTTTAATTATTTAACTTAATTTTTTTAATAGCCAAAGGTATAAAAGGCAGTAGATCACCAGCTAACATTCCCGCATCACCAATCTTTTCTTTTAATAATTCACCTGCCAGACCATGAAGATATACTCCAATACATGAAGCGTCAAAAGGCTCTAAACCTTGGGCAAGCATTCCAGCTATCATTCCTGCTAATATATCTCCTGTTCCGGCTGTTGCAAGCAGGGGATTTGCAAAAGAGCTCAAAATAAGTTCCCCGGCGGGGGAGGCAATTACTGTATTTGCGCCTTTTAAAACTACTGTTTGTTTCCATTTTTCAGCATATTTCTGCGCAATATTTAGCCGGTCTTTTTGTATTTGGTCTATAGACAAACCAGTCAGTCTTGCCATTTCGCCAGGATGAGGAGTAAGAACTACTTCTCCGTTTAACTGTTTCCACCACTTATCTATTTTAGAAAGAACATTTAATCCATCTCCATCAATTACTGTTTTGTTTTTATATTGCGAATAATTGATACAAAAGCTCTCCACTAGTTTTGTCGCCTGATTGCTCTGTCCTAAACCAGAACCCAGCAAAATAACATCATAATCATTAATCTTTTTAAAAACTTGTTTGCGCGACAAAAAGGTAACCTCCGGTAATTTTCTTGAGACTATTATCTTCGCAGACTGCTCTGTTACCAGAGTCACCAAACCGACACCTGCTCTATACGCGGCAGCACACGCTAAATATGCAGCTCCGGGATAGTTTTCTGATCCGGCAATTACCAATACTTTACCAAATGTTCCTTTATTGGCTACTTCTGATCTTTCCGGTAATCTCTTTGCTGCCCATTCTTTTGTTAATTTAGTAATTTCTTTATCCTTTATCATTGGCTTGCCTGTTTCATTTTGATTTAATAGTCGGGGATTCCTGATAAAAAGTCAAATACAATTAAATAAACTCTAATCAGGTTTTAACCAATAGCTTTTGCTTAAACTAGAATATTTTTTTATTGCTTCAATTCTTTGACTGATGACCTGCTCTGATTCCTCTTTAGCAGGATTAATATAAATAATTTTTGAACCTTTAATAAAACAGCCTGGTTGATTATTATACTGAAGAGCACCTCCGTATGAATGAAAAACAGGACAAGGATTCTCGGAAACCAAATTTACATATCTACAAATATCCTTGTAAGTATTTTTATCCTGATTTTTAATTCTGCTTATAGCCTTAAGAATAGTTTCACTGTTACCTTTCAAGAAATCCTTATCCACTGCTATATTGCATAAATTGAAGATATCAACATGATGAGATCGGGTATAGAAAAATCCTGTAATAAATATGACCAGTAAGACAAATAAAACAGGGTAAAGATATCCCTCAAATTGATTTACTTTAAGAAATAATTTATTAATGGTATTCATACAATGAATATACAGTAGCTTCCTGCATAACTTTCAAACCCATCTCATGACACTCCTGCTCCTCCCCCGGCCTTCCTTCATATTTTTGTCTGGCATGACAAGCCTCATGTACCAGCACTTCAGCCACCCAGGTAATTTCTCTTGCTGGAGCTGTTACATAAATTGTTCTGGGGTGAGCAGAATCAAAACAACCGCCCTCCATGCCGCCGCAGGAAATATTCGTATCTATAATATTTACTCTTTGGCAAATATTTTTGTAATTATCAGGGGATATATTCTTTATTATCGTTAACGCTCTTTTAATCCCTGCATTGGTAAATTCCAGATGCAGAGATGGAACTATAGCCAGATAACAACCTTTGGTAACATCTATATAAAAAAGATTATGCGTAAAATACAAAATTATTAGCATGACTGTTAAAAAAGCAGTAATTTTATAAACGTAGTGTTTAATAAATCCCCTTCTATCAACTATTGGTTTATCTATAACTACTGGATTAAGAGGATTATAATTAATTACAGATCCTATATAGATTTTACAGTTTGGACAATAATAATTATTATTTTTAATCTCAAGTTTTACGACATTACAATTTGGACAGATCACAATATATAATTATATTAAAGTTTAATGCTATTTAATATTAAAATAAAATCCTTTAATTTTCTTAGCTTTTTCTCTGCATCTTGCTCCATTAGCTGCATTGCATAATCCCTGCCATCTTTTTGAAGACACAATGTTAAGGATTTGGCAGTATAACCTTGGAAATTTTCAAATAAAAGGACCGCTCGTGTTGAATATTTGTTAATTCTAATAATACCCTCCTTAGCGAAAGAGGCAGTATTTTGGTTCTGATTATTTGATGCTGTATTCGCTGTATCAGCGCGCTTTTTTTCATTTTCAAGGTATTGGTCACAAGTTTTATCAGTTAGGCGGGATATCTCACCTAAAAATATCGCTGATCCCTTTCCATCCTCTACTTTAGATAAAGATACAAGTTCTCCTTTGCCCAAATCGTATGATCTAACTTTCCAGCCTGGAGGATATTTTATAGTTAATCCTTGATAATCTTGTTCTTTCCAGTTTAAAGTGGTTAGAATTAAATAAACTGGATTTAAGGTATAATCTGGATTGTTCTCTAAAGCAGGTAGGTCATTTGCTGAAACTTTAGAGTTTTGGGTAAAAAAAATTACACCAAAAATTAAAAGAATTATTGCAAAAAAGATAATTACTATAAAACCCAGGTTGAATCCGTTCTTAGATATTTGATCATTACTATTAGACTGCAACTGGTCATCAATTATTGGCGTATTTTGAGAAGGAAGATTAGCAGAGAATTGAACGTTTGAATAAAGATCGTTCATTAATCTAATTATGAAATTTACTTCAAAGAAAGTCAAACTTTAAAAGGCTGTTAAAAAAATCTCAGTCGTAATTTTTTAACTTTTCTTTTTAATCATAAAAGGCAATACTTGTCCAAGCGGTTTTTCTGGTACTGGCGGTCTTTGTCCTACTGTATATATTAAGCATTCTTTCTTTTTTGCATATGCCTCTTTCATATAGGCAACAGAGTTAACACCCGCCTTTAAACGTTCGGCAAGTGAAGTGTAGCAACTTTCAGATGATCCATAAAGAAGTAAGAGAAAATCAAAAAAAGTTCCCCTATAACCTATTCCTTGATTTGGAAATGAGTAAATCTTATTCTCCTGATTTTGTATAGAAATGTAAGGATCACAACCCTCCATTCCTGTACAGATGTCTATCCTTCCGTGTTCTCCTGTAAGCGAAACTCCATAATAGTGTTCATCTACCCCTTTACCCCCTTCAATATAGATACTCGCATTCCCCGCTCGCCCTTCTACATACATATATGTTTCTTCCGTACCGGGAAGATTTTCGTTGTATCTTCCGCACACCACATCTTCAATTAAAATTACATCAGTAATTCCGCAGGCAGTTAACAATTTATCGGCAAGAGCAAAGGGATGAACAAGTATATCCATACCAAGGCCTCCTCCACTAACTTTAGGGTCAACCAACCACTCTCGTCCACTCTCTAAAGGCCAGTTTTCAACCAGACATCCATCAAAACGTCTTATCTTGCCAATACTTTGTAGTATTTTTCTGTTAGCTAAAAGAAAGTTTACAGGAGCACAATCCATGAAGAAATCAACTGGGAAGATTTTTCCTGGATACTTGGCAATTAAAGATTCCATTTGATCCAACTGATCTGTTAAAATAAGAGGTTTTTCTACCCAGACAGGCACGTTTCTCTCTGCCCATTGCCTTGCAATATCATAGTGAACATTTGGCGGTACTGCAGCGATAACACCATCAATGGTTATAGCTCCCTGTTCTACTCGTCTGTTAAATTCTTCAACAGACAAATATGCCTCATCATCCCAAGGCAGATTTAGTGTTTTAGTGAAATCGGATGATTCAGGTTGGATGTCTATTCCTACAAATCTTACATTCGGAAAGAAACTTTCTACCCCCCCCCAAAAAAAAAACCATCAACCAGAAATCGTCTGACAAGATTACCGTTTACTCCATAAAGAGCAATAGTAACTTCTCGACTACGATCTAAGTCCTTAAGAAAATTCTGATGTCGGAATGCATCGGTAACTTCAATAATCGGAGGATGCAGATCATGCCTATTCCTCCCAGATCCAGCTTCAGAAAACATAGGACAATTATAACAGATCATCTGTTTTGGCTAAAAATAACCTGTTTAAAAGCACTCAGGGAGCGTGCTTCACCTGCGATCTAAATTCCTCTTTTACCTTCTCATCAAGAAATATTTTTACCAATGATTGATAAGGTACATCTTTCTTATTGGCAATCATTTTAAGTGCATCCAGAAGAGACTGGGTAACCCTTATTGTAATTGTTTTTGTTGAAGGCTTGAGATTCGGGAAAGATGGATTAATTACTGCCTTGCTTATATCAAAGTAGTCAGTACTATCATGAGTTGCCCAAAATTCTGCTTCTTGATCTTCACTTTTGAATTTAGGTATTTGCTTTAGTTTTTTCATAAATTTATTTACAAGCTCTTCTTATAAATTCTCACTTCCTACTTCTTGAAATTCTATTCGCTCTTTTTTATTTTGATTCCTTGCCGAGATTACTCTAATTTTATTACTTCTGACTGTAAAAATCATAAAGAGTAATTTATTCTTATTTGTTCGCCCATAGACTCTAAACCTTTCTTCCTTTTGAGAATGGGTTTCATCTTCATTTACAATAAGTGGCTTGTTTAAAAAGGCCTCCTCACATTCTTTATAATTAATATTATGTTTTTTTATGTGCTCTAAATTTCCTTTATCCCATTCAAATCCTCCAAGTTTTGAAAAGTCAAAAGCCGAGTCCATCTATGTATTTAATCATACAATACATATAATTATTTGTCAATAAACCCATAGCATAGACCTCTTGTGGTGACAAAAGTTTATATCCTAATGTAAATATTTTTTTACAACTAAATATCCTAACTATTCATGACCGTATATAGTTTGGTTAAAATCTCCATATCCAAATTCTTCATAGATTAAATCCTCTAAAGGAAAAAATTCTTCTTTTATTAAGTTAGACACTTTTAAACTTAACTTTGCCAATTTTAAGTGATTTTCTCTCCAATCTGTTAAAGGTTTATGCTTTACCAGCGCAAGCAATGCCTGACAGTTTCTTTGAATTGCCACATAAGCAAATAATGCTGAAGTTTTGGAATCAGCTAAATCATACATAATCAAATCAAATTGTTCTTCTTTTCTGCTTTGTAGTGCTCTGCCGATTTTGGAAATTACATAATGTCGAGAATAAGACAAAACATCTAAAACTTTTTCCAGTAATTTTACATTAGCATCAATCGGCACTACTTCTAGATCTTTCGTCGCCTGTTCGACTCGGTTTCCATATTTAACCATTAATTTAAAGATTGGTTCTTTATGATAATCATAAGAATCTTTTCGATCTGGTAAATTATCCAAATCTAGCCCCATCTCTTCAGCCTGTATTTGAACAAATGTCATAGTTTTAGCAAAATTTTGTGCGACGTCATCTAAGATATTTTTCATGTCATAAGGATCTTTACTTTCTTTTTGGTACTTCTCTATTCTCTCAATATCTTCTTTGCAGATGATACAAACAGTAGCCAGCAGTTTTTTATCACCAAAGTGGTCACAGTAATTAAATGGGCAACTCCGAAACCATTTCTGAGAAATCCATGGAGGTTTAATGATACCCATATATGATAACCATAATCGTATTATATACTGAACATAACTTTACTATGATACTCTAGTGTATCATAGTATTATAGAAAATCCCTTTTTTTATTCCTTAATTAAAAAGCTAAAATTAGTTAGGGGGTGTAGCAGCATTTGAAGCGCTATCCAAATAGGGAGCCTTATGTACTATAGTAGCATAAGTAATATAGAATAGGGCATTAACAATACATTACCCCTTCTTTGAAGAACGTCTTCAGTAGTAATGATAGATAGTTTTGAAGATGGCCTCTCCTTCAAGAAATATTCTAGAACTGGTATATCCTCATCCACATTCACTTTACATTTCACTTCAATTGGTATCACACCATTTTTAGATTCAAAAATAAAATCAATTTCTTTATTAGTTTCCTCTTCCTGCCAATAAGGTATAAAATTCTGAAAGGTTCCTACTAAGCTTTGTTTAAAGGCAAGTAAGTGATTATGAATAACATTCTCAAGTACTTCACCTCTATACTGACGATCACTTTTTAGATCGTTTTCATCTTTAAAAGTCAATGTATTCATAACCCCAGAGTCAATTACATAAATTTTTTTCCCGCTTTTAACAGAGTCCACTTTCCTATGGAAAAAATAAGGAGAACTAATGAATGCCCAGTGTGATTCTACATAATAATCCACATATTTTATTACAGACCTCTCGTCTAAGCCTAAAACTTCAGCAAGATTTTTATATTTGATTATATTCCCTGAAGATAAACATAAATTAACCATCAACCTTTCAAAAGCCTGGGTATCTCTTATTTCTACTTGAGTTAGTATATCCTTAGATATAGTGGTAGTTAGCAAATCTCTAAGATATTTATGTATATCATCCCCGTCTTTATGAGATAATACCCAAGGAAATCCTCCAATATATAAATATTCATCTAATTTTCTTTTAACATTAAAATGACTTGTTAATTCAACTACTTGTTGTGCTGATGAAAGAATTAATTCGATATTACTTTCAGCAAGTCCTGTTTTAAAATTGTGCGATGGTTTATCTATATATGTTTCGAAGGATTCTCTTTGCTGAGACTGAACATTATAACGAATAAAATCACTAAAGCTAAAGGGAGGTATTGTCTGAACAATAATCCTTCCCGTTAAGGGGTTTTGTGCTCCTTGTCTTAATTCCCGGCTCGAAGAACCAGTTATAATAAACTTTATTTTATATTTTAAATCAATAATTGATTTCACCTCAAGCTCCCACTTTGAGATATTCTGTGCCTCATCAATGAATATATAAACTGTATCGGTTAGCTCGCTGAAAGAGTTTTTAATAATATATTTTTGATATATGTCAAAGATAACATTCAACAAATTTTTGTCTTTCAAATATTCAATCAATATAGGGTTATCACCTTGTATAAACAAAATGTTTTCCTGTTTGGTTCCATTTTGAAGGAGGTGATCGATAAGTTGATACATCAGAACACTTTTACCTACCCTTCTACCCCCAATTATCATTGTAGCCATATCTAATTTACTAAGATCTGGAATTAGTTTTTGGAATTCTCTTCTTTGAAAAGATTCCAGTTGCGCTTTGGGAACTTGGTTATTCTTATACCAGGGATTAATTTTACTTATTGTTTCTAAAACTTGTAGGCCATCCACATGACAATGTTAACATTATAATGCATAAAAAGTCAACATTATAATGTATACATAGTGATGAGATTATTACAACAATCTAGTTAGGATAGTGGCATCTTTTGTATTTTTTGCCTGAGCCACAGTGACAAGGGTCATTCCTGCCTAGTTTACCATGTGCTTTAGTCAGTTGTCCCTGCTCACCATAAGTTTCCTGGGCAACAACTTGCCCCCCTCTTTCAATAGTTACTTTAGTGCCACCATAACCGGGAGGAAAATCAGGCGGGATGTTTTCCTCTCTTATCGCAAGACCTTGCGCTCTTTCAATCTTTACCTGAACTTCCCCTGCTTCCTGTTTTACCCCGCCTATTTCTACTTGCGGATGAACTTCTACCGACCTTTGAGTAACTGGTGCTGCAGCAACCGGAGCCTGTCCCTGCACTGCTACTTTGTAGATCCGGTGTACTATTTCATAGTCAATTTCCACCATTAATTTTTCAAATAAATCAAACCCTTCCCTCTTATACTCAATCAAAGGATCCCTTTGGGCATATCCCCGGAGTCCTATTCCGGATCGTAAATCATCCATTGTATCTAAGTGTTCAATCCACAAAGTATCAATAGTATTAAGATAAACAAATACTTCCATTTGTCTGGCTATATCTTCACCCACTTGAGCTTCCCGTTCCGTATAAAAATTTTTGGCAAGGCCTATCAGGAACTCAACCACTTCATCAGCGCCTGAAAAAGTAGTAATTTTTTTCTCAATTTCTTTTTTGCTGTTTTCATCTATAGGCACAATACTGGTAAACTCTTCTATAATTTTTGTACTATTTATCCCTTCTTCTGAATAAATGGTAGCAACATTCCCAATTTCTCTTTCTATTTTTTCCAGTATCTCTTCTTTCAAAGAAGTGTCTTTGCTTTCAGCAGTTTCCAAAACTTTCTTTCTCACCTCATAAATAATTTTTCGCTGCTGATTCATTACATCGTCGTATTCAACAGTGTGTTTTCTGATATCAAAATTATGCCCTTCAACTTTTTTCTGGGCTCCTTCTATTGCTTTGGAAATCAAGCCATGTTCAATCGGTACATCTTCCGGCATCTTCAAAAAATTCATCACTTTAGAAACCTGTTCACCGCCAAAAATCCTCATCAGCTCATCTTCTAAAGATACAAAAAACCTGGTTTCACCGGGATCTCCCTGACGGCCTGACCGGCCCCGAAGCTGATTATCAATTCTTCTGGATTCATGTCTTTCGGTTCCGATTACATACAAACCTCCCTTTTTATCAATATCTTTGGCTAAAATTATATCCACACCTCTTCCGGCCATATTAGTAGCTACAGTCACAGCGCCTTTTTCTCCTGCCCGGGCTATAATTTCTGCTTCTTTTTCGTGATTTTTGGCATTTAAAAGCGCATGAGAAATACCCTTTCTTTTTAGAAGTTCGGACAGGAATTCGTTTTTATCAATAGCTGTTGTTCCAACCAACACCGGTTGTCCTTTTTTATGAAGCTCTTCTACCATATTTGCCACAGCCGTATATTTGGCAGCTTGAGTTTTATAAATAGTGTCAGGGTGATCTGTTCTGACCATTGGATTGTTGGTAGGTATTACCACAACTTCCAGTTTATAAATTTTATTAAACTCTTCAGCTTCAGTTGCTGCAGTCCCGGTCATTCCTGCCAGTTTCTCATACATCCTGAAATAATTTTGAAAAGATATAGTTGCCAAAGTTTGAGATTCCTGCTGAATCGCAACACCCTCTTTTGCTTCAATTGCCTGATGCAATCCTTCTGAATACCTTCTTCCCAACATTAATCTTCCGGTAAACTCATCAACGATAATAACCTCACCGTCTTTGACTACATAATCTTTATCCTTTTGAAATAAAGTTTTAGCTTTTAATGATTCTTCCAAATGATGAAGAGTAGAGAAATCTTTTTCATAAAGATTATCAACCCCCAACATTTTTTCAATTTTTAGTGTTCCGTGTTCAGTCAAATGTGCAGTCCGCAATTTTTCATCAACTGCATAATCAGATGGAGAAAGGGTATCAATTATTTTGGCAAATTCATAGTATTTTTCCGTAGCTTCGGCAGCCGGCTGCGAAATAATAAGAGGCGTCCTTGCTTCATCAATCAGTATCGAATCCACCTCATCAACAATGGCAAAAAAATGACCCCGCTGTGATTGATCTTTTAAATGAAAAACCATATTATCACGCAAATAATCAAAACCAAATTCATTATTAGTGCCGTATGTTATATCTGCCTCATAAGCTTCTTTTCTAGTCACAGGACGCAGATGCTGCAACCTTTTATCATCATGGGATGTATCTTTATGCTTTGGATCATAAATAAAAGCCTTATCATGAATGATGGTTGCACAAGTTACACCTAAAGCATAAAACACCGGCCCCATCCAGCCGCAATCACGCTGGGCCAAATAATCATTAACCGTTACAAGATGCACTCCTTTGCCGGAGATTGCATTTAAAAACAGTGCCGGTGTTGCAGACAAAGTTTTTCCCTCTCCGGTTTTTTGTTCAGCAATCTTTCCCTGATGCAGGGTCATTGCCGCCATCATCTGTACGTCAAAGTGGCGCTGTTTGATTGTTCTTTTGGCTGCCTCCCGGACTAAGGCAAATGCTTCCGGCAGAAGTTCGTCTAAGCTTTTGCCACGCTCATGCGCTAACTTAAGTTCGGAAAATTTTCCCTTAAGCTGCTTTTCAGTTAACCTGGATGTCTTTTTCTCAAAACTATTTATTTCCTCTACAGCTGGTTTAAGCTTATTTATTTCCCGCTCATTTGAATCCAATAATTTTCCCAAAAAATCCAACATAATCTATCTATTATACCTGATTCATACCTGATTAGTCATTGACAATAGTGTATTAATTTATATACACTAAAAAAGTCTTAACAGTCTGCCCGAATGGACAATTCAAACAGTTCAGATTCATCAAATAATCAAAATTCTGCCTCGCCCTTTGGCGCATCTCTGCAACCTGCACCACCACCAACACCACCGGCAGAACCAATCCTTCCGCCATCCCCTCCCCCGCTGACACCGGATTGGGCTCCGCCGTCTCCTCAACAAACACCGCCGCCACCCGCACAACCTGATACTTGGCCCGCTCCTCCCCCACCAGACCCAACTACGTTACCGCCAAGCTCCCCAACACCTTCTTCTCCCTGGCCTTCTTTTGACTCAACTCAGACACCGGCTACCCCACAACCAGGCACAGACGAAACAGCATCAAGTCTTCACTCTTCCTGGAATCCTCCGGCCCAATCAATGCCCGCTCCACCAATTCCAATTCAATCTGAAACAGCACCTGATACGTGGTCAATCCCGTCTCAACCGGACTTAGCACCTACTTCACAACCTGAGGTACCACAGATAGAAACACAACCAACCCCCACCTTTACACCGCCTCCTGTCCCAACAGAACCATCTCAGCAACCAGACCAACCTCTTTCACCTTTAGATAATCCAATGGCAGCACCTACGAATCCTCCGCCCATAGACGGACCTCAACCTGCTCAACCAAGCTGGATGAATATTCCAAGTAACCCAACTTCAGACCAGACTCAAGCAACTGGTACTCCTGCTCATCCTGACTCTGCCCCAACCGACCTCTCTCATTTAATCTCCAATAGCCCTCAACCCGGACCTGCCCAACCTACCTCTGAAACTCTAGTTGTGCCTTCCGCTGCTACACAAAACCCGGAGGTTCCGGCCATGCCCGCAGAAGGACACAAAGGTATACCAAAATGGCTAATTGGTTTAGGAGCAGGATTACTGATATTGGTAGTGGGAGCTTCTGCATATTTTATCCTGGGTATTGGCCAGCCTCCTAAAGCTACCACCAGCATACCTGCAACCACAACACCAAAAGAAACTGAAATCAAACCGCCATTACCGGTTGCTACACCTGTTGCCCAACCTGCTACACCGCTTCCTTCCGGTAGTGGTTCTGCAAACTTTGGAGAATTAGGCGGTAACAGCACAGGCGGCACTCAAGCCACATCTGCCGCAGACTTAATCCGCCAAAGACAATCACAGGAAAGATAATCCTGCCTTAAGTATTCTTCTTGTAGATATATTTCAACCACAAATTTTTGAGAAATGGCAGGGAAGCAGTTGATAAAATAAAAGCCAGAGCCGGAACTATTGCATTTATAAACGGATCTTCAACTCCTGCAAAGAAAAAGAAAATCGAAATTACCAGATAAGTAAAAACTGCTACAACAATCTTTCTTGCCCAGGACAACTCCCAAGCTTTATCTGATTCTACCCGCTTATTCCTCTCCTTAATTTGATTAATTTCTTCTTCCAGACTCTCAATTGTTGCCATAATTTATTTAGGGGAGATCATGGAAAAACCTGTATATCTGTGCAAAACCTCAGGAATTTTGACTGAACCATCTTCCTGCTGGAAATTTTCTAAAATAGCGATCAAAATTCTGGGGGAGGCAAGGGCAGTATTATTTAAAGCATGAGTAAATTTTACATTTCCGTCTTTGTCGCGGTATTTTATCTTTAACCTCCTGGTTTGAAAATCTAAAACTATGGAATTTGAATGAGTCTCTCCGAAACTTCCTCTGCCCGGCATCCAGGTTTCTATATCATAAGTTAAGGCTGCCTTTTTACCCATATCCTGTGAGGATAAAACTACCACTTGATAGGGAAGACCTAACTGCTGCAAAATCTCTTCACTGTTATCCTGCAGCTCCTCAAAAAATCCCAAAGATTCCTGTTCATCTGCCTCACACAAAACCACCTGTTCTACTTTGTAAAACTCGTGTACCCTATAAAGCCCTTTTGTATCTTTTCCGTAAGAGCCTATTTCTGTTCTGAAACAGGATGAAAGTCCTACAAATTTTTTAGGTAAATCTTTTAACTCAAATGTTTCATCTGAATGCATAGCCATCAAAGGTATTTCTGCAGTGCCAACCAGAAAGTCTTCATCACCCACTTTGTATGTATCTTCCTCTCCCCAGGGAAATTGTCCTCCTCCTACTAAAGCAAACCTCCTATTGATAACAGGCGGCACAACCGGTGAAAACCCTTTTTGTATTAGATGATCAAATGCAAACTGCAAAACAGCCCAATGCAACCTTGCTCCTTCATTTTTTAAATAATACCCCCGAAATCCCCCTACTTTGACTCCCCTGTCAAAATCAATAATATTTAATAGTTTTCCTAACTCTATATGATCTTTGGCTTTAAAGGAAAATTTTGGAGGCTCACCTGCTTTTTTGATAATTTTATTCTGTGTAGCATCGCCTACCGGCACCTCTTCAAGTAAAATATTAGGCACTTGCAGCATTAAATCTTTATATTCTTTTTCTATTTCAGATAATTGCGTTTCTAAACTTTTAAGTTCTGACTTTACCCTTTCCCCTTTCACCTTATCTCTTTCTCTTGCTGCTTCATTTCTTTTGGCTCTTAATCCGTCAACTTGAGTTATCAACTCTCTTCTTTCTCCATCAAGTTTAAGTAATTTTTCCAGATCAATATCAGCCTTTCTGGCCTCTATTGATTTTTTAACTTTATCAATGTTTTCCCGAATGTAATTAATATCTAACATATTCTCCTTCTGTCATTCTGATCCGGCTTTGCCGGAGAAGAATCTCTCAACTTGTTTGAGTCTCGCATTCACAAGAGATCCTTCACTACGTTCAGGATGACACAAAATGTTATTTTTTCTGCCAATCCCTGCCTGGCTCTATGTCCCCGGATAATATCATATCAACTGCCTTTTTGTGCCAGTCAAATTTAGTAATATGATACACCTTTTTAAAATATTTTAAAGCACTTTGTGCTCCCGGCACGCTTTTGGCCTGAGCCAAGGCATCTAAGTTATCTGATGCTTTGACTAACCTTGCCTCCACCGACTTCCTTTCGTTATACTCTTCAATCAGCCCTATTATCTCTGTCTTTGAATCCAACCCATCCACCAAAGCTTTTACCCCTTCTTCCTCGATATTTTTAAAAACTCCTCCTGCCATACCTTTTACAAAAGTCCCGACATCTCCCACAATTGTTTCTCCAATATCATGAAACAGTCCCATTTTTAGAACCTTTTCAGG
>JACPEY010000073.1 GCA_016183245.1 Candidatus Daviesbacteria bacterium | reverse complement strand
TTTATATGTATAAGAAAATTTAAATAACCTTCAGGAGATTATTTTTAATTCGCTGATTTACATTTTTTGCCATATCAGGAATAAATTTTTTTCCTGTTATCTTTTCATAAATTCCCATATAAAGCCTGCTCATTTTAGCAATAAATTCGGGGGGCATTTTGGGGATTTTGCCAAAACCTGTAAACCCCTGCTCTTTAAACCAAATCCTTAGCGGCTCTTTATCATAACTTTCCGGCTCAACTCCTTTGGAGAATCTCTTTTTATATGTTGCCTTAATCCAGTATCTTGAAGAATCAGGGGTGTGTATTTCATCAACTAATATTAATTTTCCTTTTTCATCTAAACCAAACTCATACTTTGTATCAACCAAAATTATTCCTGCTTTATCACAAATTTTTTGTCCCCTTTCAAAAACAGCCAGTGCTGCTTTTTTCATTTCTTTCCAAATCACTGGAGAAATAATTCTTCTCTGAAGAATCTCTTTTTCAGTTAACCTTTCGTCATGTCCTTTTGCTGCTTTTGTTGTTGGGGTTATAACCGGCTCATTTAATTTCTGATTTTTCCGTAAACCCTCCGGAAATTTAATTCCATAAATTACCCTTTCTCCTTTTTCATAAGAACCCCAGATTGAAGTATCTGTGACACCGGTAATATAACCCCGGACTACCATTTCAATTGGAATAACTTTACAATTTTTTACCACCATCACATTCGGATCCAGAACTGATATCAAGTGATTTTGAATAATGTCAGAGGTTTTTTCAAACCAGAACTGAGAAAGTTTAGTCAAAACCTGACCCTTAAAAGAAATAAAACCCAGAACTCTGTCAAATGCGGATTGCCGATCAGTAGTAATAATAATCCGTCTATCTCCTACTTCATAACTGTCGCGGACTTTACCGGAATGCTTTTTACCAAGCTTAGAAAGGTTTACAGTTTTGAGGGCAAGGGGGATATTTTCAATAATCTTTTTTTGACTAATCATTTTCCAATTTGTAGGCTTTTTCTTCTACCCCTAAGGCTAATTTCTTCTTATATTCAATCAACTTTTGCTCAAGTTCATGATCAGCAGTTGCCAAAATCTGTACTGCCAAAATCCCGGCATTTTTTGCTCCATTTATAGCAACTGTGGCAACAGGAACCCCTGGTGGCATTTGCATAGTAGACAAGAATGCGTCTACCCCTTTCAATACCCCGCCTTCCAAAGGCACTCCTATAACAGGTAAAATAAAACGGGCTGCGATTACCCCGGCCAAATGGGCCGCCATCCCCGCCCCGGCAATAATTACTTTTATACCACGGGTAGTGGCATCTGCTATTAATTCTTCTGTTCTATCAGGTGATCTGTGTGCTGAGGAAATTGTCATCTCATATTCCACCCCAAATTCTTCCAAAACTTTTTTTGCTTCATTCATAACAGGCAAATCCGAATCAGAACCAACTAGAATAAGGACTTTCATAAAACTTCCCTTCTTAAAGCTGCGAAGTCACAAGTAAACAAAAAATGTTGAGGATTTTGTGCTAATAATCTTAATCGCTGAGAATAAAGGTATTCCACAAAATACTCACAAGCGAGCAAGTCTCTACCGTGCGAGCGATTTTTTGTACTGTGACGAGCTGCATTATTCATATCTATGTCAATTTAGCAATTTGGTCTGCCAAAGTCAAAGCCTTTTTACAAGCATTTCCAATATGATTTTTAGCATCTAAAATCTCTGCCACTTCAATCGGTTTCAGGTGAAGTTTAATAATCGGATTTTCTTCCAGTAAATCTTCCATTGGATTAGGGTTGCCCTCAGTAATAGACTCCCAGGCTTTCATGGAAATTTCCCGCAATATCTCATGCATCTGTTGCCTGTCTGCCCCTTTTTTTACTGACTCCAGGATAATTCCCTCACTGGCGGAAAAAGGCCAATAAGTTTCCAGATTTTTGTGTATTTTTCTCTCATTAATAATTAGTCCTTCAACAATATTATTGGCAGAACTTAAAATTTCATCTATTGCCAAAAACATTTCCGGTATAACTACCCTTCTGTTCGCTGAATCATCTAAAGTTCGCTCAAGTAACATATTGGCGGCATTATCCCATGCAGTTTTGGATAAATTCATCACAAGTCTTGCCAAAGAACAAATCTGTTCTGATTTTATTGGATTTTTCTTAAAAGGCATGGCAGATGAGCCAACTTGGTCTTTTCCAAAAGGCTCCTGCCATTCACCGAATCCGGGTGATTGCATAATCCTTAAATCATAGGCAAACTTATTAAGGCTTTGTGCAATTGATGCCAGTACATTACCCAACCAAAATTCTATTTTTCTCGGAGCTGTCTGATTTGTCACTTCAAATGCCTCCAGCCCCAGTTCTTCCATTATTCCATTTTCCAACTCCTTTGCTTTATTCTCATCCAGCAGTTTTACATAACTTGCTGATGTCCCAACTGCTCCCTTAATCCCTTTGCTTTTTAGATTCTTTTTGACAAACTGCAAAAGTTCCAGATCCATTAAAATATCCTGGGCATAAAAAGCAAACCTGTATCCTAAAGTGGTTGGTTCTGCAGGCTGAAGGTGAGTATAACCCATGCAAACAAAGTCAGCATATTTTTCTATTCTTTTTCCAAAAGTTTTAAGCAGTTTTTTCAAACCAGTTTCTATAAGTTCTAGAGCCTCTGAGATTCTTACAGTTTCTACGTTATCCACAACATCCATACTGGTAGCACCCAGGTGAATTTTTCCTCCACCCACTTTAGCTTTTTCGGCAAATTCTTTTATTGCTGCCACCACATCGTGCCGGGTGTCTTTTTCTATTTCCCAAATTCTTTCTATATCAATATTGCCCTGATTCTTTTCCAGGTTTTCCAGTTCTTCTTTTGATACCAGTCCTGCTTTGTGTTGGGCCCGGGCCAGCGCCACCCAGACTTTTCTCCAAAGCCTGTATTTATATTCTTCAGAAAAAATCTTTCTCATTTCTTCTGACCCATACCTCCAGCTAAATGGTGATTGATAGCTACCATAGTTTTGACTTTTGACTTTTGATTTTTGACTTTCCATTAGTGCCTAAATGCTCTCCTTCCCGTAAATACCATAGGTATACCAGCTTTATCAGCTGCCTCTATTGATAGTTTATCATTTACCGATCCGCCCTGCTCAACAATTGCCCCAATACCAAATTTTGCTGCCATCTTAACACTGTCATCAAACGGAAAAAAGCTGTCACTTACCAAAATTCCGTCCTTTGCCAAATCTCCGGCTTGCTCCAGGGCAATTTTTGTGGCCCCAATTCTGGAAGTTTGCCCGGAACCAATTCCCCGGGTCATTGGAATATCTTTATCAACAACCAGGACAGAATTTGATTTTACGGATTTGACTGCCTTAAAACCAAAATGCATCAGTTCTATCTGTTTTTGAGTTGGCTTTTTTTTAGTCACCACTTTCCAGTCTTTAAAACTTTCTTCAACATTATCATCATAATCCTGTAAAAGCACGGCGCCGGCAAAATATTTTAAATCCCAATTCTCAGTCCGATCCACAGGAATTTTTCCAAAAGTATAGACTCCCATGGTTTTTCTGACTTTTTTTAGTAACTCCAAAGCATCATTGGAAATTTCCGGCACCGCCACGATATCGGTATTTCCTTCTTTTTCATTTTTAAATGTGGCAATAATTTTGGCGGCACTAACATCCATTGGTTTGTTTAAAACTACTACCCCGCCGAATGCAGAAACCGGATCTGCTTTTACTGCCCTATCCAAGGCTTCCTCAGAATCTTTACCAGTGGCTATCCCGCAAGGACTTAAGTGTTTCATGACCGCTGCTGCCGGTTTGCTAAATTGCCTGACAGTTTCCAGTCCAGTATATATATCCCCGATATTAGTGCCGGACAATTCCCGACCCCATAGATGTTTTAATTTTCCTATAGGAGAGTTAGCTTTTGGCATTAAATACAAAGCCCCGGCTTGGTGTGGATTTTCCCCATAACGCAAAATATTTAATCTTCGGAGGGATACAGTTAACTCCTGGGGAAACTTCTCATTGGAGAAAAAGCTGCCGATTTGGGAATCATAAAAGGATAAGTGATAAAAAGCTCTGGCAGCCAATTCTTTTCTTAACTGATCAGTCACCTTGCCTTTTTCCAAAGCCTCAGCTACCAGTCCATAATCATCAGGAGAAACCACCACTAAAACACTATGGCTATTTTTAGCAGCAGCCCTGATCATAGTTGGACCGCCAACATCAATTGTTTCAATACCTGGTTTTTGCTCAAACGGATAAAGGTTGCAAACAACAATATCAATCTGCGGAATTTTCAACTTCTCAGCCTCTTTGACATGTTTGGGATTTTTGCGGTCAAATAAAATTCCTGACTCAATTTGAAAACTAATGGTTTTCATCCGACCGTCAAAAGAGTTTCTTGGGTTGCCGGTTATTTCATCAATCGGGGTAACTTTTATTCCATTTTCTTTTAATAAATTAAACGTCCCGCCTGTAGAGATAATTTCATATCCTGACTTTTCCAAAACCCTGGCAAAATCTGCTATGCCTGTTTTATCGTAGACACTAAGTAATGCGTATTTCATAATTTGTTTTTTGTCATTCTGAGGCCGGAGGCCGAAGAATCTCTCAACTCGTTTGAGACTGACATAAAGTCAGAGATCCTTCCCCGCCCTCACTGCCTCCGGCTGAGAGGCGGGTCAGGATGACATTACGTTAAAACCTTGTCTAGTTCCCCTTTCTCCAAAGCTTGCTTTATTTCCATAGCTACCCGTTTACCCATTGAGATATTTTCCCCCATTAAATACATACCATAAGGGGTTGCAAAAATTCCAGGGGATCCCGGCATTCGGGGGGAAACATCAAAAACAATTATCTCTTTTTTCGGCGGCCCTGCTGTAATCATGGTTTGCAATCCAAACGGGCCAATCACTCCGGGCGCAACCATTTTTCGAGTCGCCTCCACAAACCTTTCTCCCAGGGCAAAGGCATCTTCGAGTAGTGATTCCAAAACCGTTACCGCAATATGTCCTGCCTCTTCATATTTAATTCCAATTTTTTTAATTAATTCTTCTTCATAAATTGAAGGCAATTTTGTTAAACCTTCAATATTGGTTTGCCTTCTGGTATCAGTTCCGATTAATTCCAGTCTTCTGTTTACTGGCGAATAAAAGAAATTAAAATTAACCTGTACCCCGACAATAAATTCTTCAATTACTGCCGACTTAATTTGTTCTTCAGTAAATTTCCCTAAACCTAATCCATGAGCTACTCCAATTTTATAATCCTCATAAGACTCTGTAAAGAAAAAAGCTCTTTCAAATCCCCGTTCCTTCTCTAACACTTTAACAATACATAATCTATCAATCTCTTTGGGGTCTTTAAATTGTTTGGGGTATCTGATTTTAGCCGCATCCAGCAAATCATATTGATTTGGTTTGACCCCCCGCTCTTCGGCTTTAAGCAAAAACCTGTTTCCAAACATCGGCACTTTGAATTTTTTCTCAATTGCATTGTAGTCATTTATGTAAACTTCAAAAGATCTGTGGGGAATAAAAATACAATTTCTTTTAATTAGTTCTTTCTGTACTTTTTCACTAAGTATCTCTTTGAAGTCATCTAAAACAATTACTTCATCAACACACCCCAGTTCCCCATTAGATGCATAATATTTTTGATATGTTTTTTCTCTCCCTTTTCTGCAAATCACTAATGTCTTAAACCCTAAATCCTTAGCCCCACGACATACATCCAGAGCCGAATGACTACCCAAGACTGCTATTGTAACATCAGACAAATTTTGAATTTTAAATTGTAATTTTGAACTTTGCATTTTGAATTTTGAATTAGTCCAGTATCTCTTTCAGCTTATTTAAGTTTATGGCATTTTTAATTTCCCTGGCAATCCTCCGGCCGGTACTCATTGGTTCATCATATAACAGATAGGTGTAAGGCGAGCCATTAATAAAACAATTTGTCCCGGCTACAATTCTGGCTGAAATTTCTATCACATAAATTTCTTCAGTTGAGGTAATAATGGTTTCTAAGCAAAAAGGTCCAAAAAGGCCTTTTGCCGGTATCAATTTCTGTGAAGTTTCTACCACTCTTTCTGCCATTGAAATTGCCTCAGCCAAAAGCGATTCCCTAACAGCCAAAGGGATGTTAGCAACAACCTCAAAAGATGGTTCGATATTTAAACCTCTCTGGTTTTTTGCCGGAATTCTCCCCAGGGAATCAACATTGGTTTCATAACGCTTATCAATACTCATTATTTCTACTTTTTTTGTTAAAGGTGAATAGAAAAATGAAAAATAAAGCGGGACTCCTATCACATATTCCTGAACCATAAACTTTTCCTCATTATAATTTTTTAATTTTTCATCAAGTTCTTTTTGATTTCTTGCGGTAAAATAACCTTTTCCTCCTGAAGCTCCATAGGATTTAACAATCACCGGCCGGTCAATTTTATCTCCTCTTTTAAATCTATGCGGAACCTTAACACCAGATTCCTCCATCCATTCTCTTTGCATCTTCCGATTTTCTTCCCAATCCAAAACTTTTTTATTTCCAAAGTAGGGAACTTCCATTTTTTTATTTTCTTCCATCCCGAGGTAAGCCACAAATGAACCATGAGGGATAATAACGGAATCTCTTTTTATTAAATCTTCTTCCAATTTGGGGAAATCTTTCCAGGAATTTATCTCTAAAACTTCATCAATAAAATTATCATACGATTTATAAAGCGGAATTCGGGGAGGTGTAGCAACTACTGCAGTTTTAAAACCCTCATCTTTTGCTCCTTTGAGGATTTGCAAGGCAGAGTGAGAACCTAAAGTGACAATCGTATAATCTTTAATTCTTTTGATTCCCATAATTTATTATACAAAATGACTATTCATTTGTCAAAAAAAATGCTAAACTTCCATTGTCATCCCGACGGATGTCGGGATCCAATTCCGAATCAGAGGTGATTAATAAACGTGGACTATTATCCTCGCGAGTTTCGGATAATTAGATTCCTGCATACGCAGGAATGAC
The DNA here is from genome assembly GCA_016183245.1 of Candidatus Daviesbacteria bacterium. Lineage (GTDB taxonomy): Bacteria > Patescibacteriota > Microgenomatia > Daviesbacterales > UBA10151 > UBA10151. The sequence goes on along the minus strand of JACPEY010000073.1, from coordinate 824 downwards.
AGAAGAAAGGAAATTTAATGAACAATGTTTCGGTTATCCTGGGCACACAATGGGGTGATGAGGGTAAAGGAAAAATTGTTGATCTTTTGGCCCAAGATTCAGATTTTGTTGTCCGTTTTCATGGCGGCAATAATGCAGGGCACACCATTGTTGCAAACGGCAAAAAATACCCCCTTCACTTAATCCCTTCCGGCATTTTACACCCCAACACCAAATGTGTAATCGCTAATGGCGTAGTAGTAGACCCGGAAGTTTTGGTTGCCGAAATTGACATGTTTAAAAAAGACGGGGTTAAATTTGAAGATCGGTTTTTCATCTCCGACCGGTGTCACCTGATTTTACCTTATCATAAAGCTTTGGATATAGCTTATGAAAATGCTAGGGGTGATAAAAAATTAGGTACTACTGCCAGAGGAATAGGACCTGCATATGCCGATAAAGTCAGTTACAACGGCATCAGAATTTATGAATTAAAAGACTGGGATTTATTTGCTGAAAAGTTTGTTTTCCAATCAGAAATTAAAAATAAAATCTTACAAACTTTTGATGTTCCCCCGCTAAATACAGAAAGAGAATTGGAAAGATTGACAGAACTCAGGGAAAAAATTCTTACCTTTATTGCAGACACTTACCATCTTCTGCAAAAAGCTGTATCAGAAGATAAAAAGATTTTAATGGAAGGAGCACAAGCTGTAATGCTTGATGTTGATTTTTCGCCATATCCATTTTCCACCGCTTCCAATACTATCCCCGGTGCAATCAATACCGGCGCCGGAATACCAATACAAAAGATCGGCAACGTCATGGGAGTGGTTAAGGCTTAT
>JACPEY010000016.1 GCA_016183245.1 Candidatus Daviesbacteria bacterium | reverse complement strand
TGAACCCGTTTCAAAACTCCATTTGACTATTAATTAAGGCAGTGGTAGCCTCCATATTCACTAAAACAAGGAGGTGATTACCACTGCCCAAAGTGTATTTTACAGATGTCTTGACTGATGAGCAACTGGAATTTGTAGCCAAACACTTGCCTCAACCTAAAGCCCAAACAGGTAGACCAGCCTACACTAATTTGGAACTTTTAGGAGGTATTTTAAAGGTGTTAAGGTCAGGCTCAAGATGGAGAGATCTGGATATGGATAATTTTCCTTCAGGAGTAACCCACTGGAGAAGACTTAGGTATTGGCAAAGACAAAATGGGTTTGAGGATTTGTGGGTATATATCTTGGAACTTCTCTTAAAAGAAGGAAGATTGGAACTCAAGACTTCAAGCATTGACGGAACCTTAATTCCCTCTTTTGCCTTCAAAGATACCACCAGTTATTCAGGAAAACATCATAAAACAGGCACAAAAGTATCAATTGTAGTCGAGGAAAATGGATTACCTTTGTCATCTACAGTAGATATTGGTTCTGCCCATGATGGACCGTTGGCTATCCCAACCATTCAAAAGATCCCACCAAAATTACTGAAACTAATTGAATAGATGCTTGCTGACAAAGGATATGATGATGCCAAGATCAGGAATTTCCTGCATGGCTTGGAAATTAAATCAGATATTCCACAAAGAGAACTGCCCATTACCTGGAGAGAGAAAATTATGTTGGCTGCAAAGGATCAATACAAGCCTAAGGGTCAAACCTCAAACCCTAAAAGATTTGTTATTGAAAGGACCAATGCCTGGACAAAGAGTTTCAGGAGGCTCAGGTTTAGGTTTGATTACACTATGTTGTCATTTACTGCACTGCTTAATTTGGCTTTTGTAGTAATTTGTGTCAGAAAACTCCTACCCTAAAAGGAAATTAATTAATTCCTAAAGTTAATTACCCCAACCTACTAATAGTTTTGAAACCACTTCAATCTTTCGAAGTCAAATTTATGTGCCTGCCATCAATCGACAAGCTTCCATCAGTAGTAAGCAGGCCTACTGCATAAGTAAGCTCAGCGTTCAAAACCATAAATCCATACTATCATACTCAAAGATATAGCGTATACCATTTCTCAGGCTTTCTGGGTTAATTTTATCAGTTTGATACAGGCATATCAATCTGAAGAAAGTTGCTCTGTGAACAAAAAAATGCAATGAATATAAACGAGGTAAGCCCATACCTTTAGAACACTTCAGAAAAAGATAGTTATGATTCCATGTATAAAACAGCTATTTTCTTTGTGCCGAGGATGGAAGTCAGATTGAACCCTTCGACTCACTTCGTCCTTCGATACACTCAGGACGAACCCTAAGTGTAATCGAATGGGTTCGTTCGCTCAGGGTCTTAGACCTCCCCGATAGGCTAAATTATACCTTATTTTTGCTGACCGTGAACAAACAGAAGTTTTAGCTTTCCAGTTAAAACAGTTAAGTGATTACCTGAAAATGCAACATCTTTACATATTAATCTGTGAGTATAAATGTTGAACTGTGTTTTTATAAAGGTAGAGGTAGGGTTTAAATTAACCCTCAAGGCCTTTATCTCCAAAAAACCCTGTTGACTTGCCTAGCTAATGCAGGTAGAAATTTTAAGCCTTCTTCGTTTTGTATCGCTCTTAACGAATCAGAAATAATCCCCATTGATATTTGAATGATGTCGCACACAGATTCTTGATCGCCCCGTTTACCCATTGCCTGCCTTAACCATTGTCCCATTACTAAAGTAGCAAAAGCGTCACCTGTGCCCCCGGTGCCTGATCCCACGCGATCCGCAAACACTACTCTGGTAGTAGGATGCAGACCAATACCCATCGCATTATCACCAGTAAATCTCATACATACGCCAATCCTGTTAGGTTCATTCTCGTCAAGAACCGACTTAAGGATTACTAAACCGGGGTGTATTAAGGCTAATTCCGCAGCTAAATCCTTGGCTAGTCCAATATCTATTGTGCCATTATCAGTAACACCACACTCTTTGGGCTCCTTACCCAATAGGATGGCCGCCTCTGTAAGATTTGGTGTAATAATATCAGCCACTCTTGTAAGATTACTAATCTCTTCTGCAATTCTTGGTCGGGAATATATGATACTACCTTCTCCGAAACCATCTCCCATAACCGGGTCAATTAAAATAACAGTCCCATCGTGTGTCAATACCTCAGACATCTTCCTAATCAGGGGAATCTGTTCCGCATTACCAAGCCAACCTGTTTGAATACCGTCAGCAACTATACCCAACTCCTGCCAGAGCTTCAGAGTTTGATTCATGTGAGTTGTGGTATCCAGGCTACACGGCGATAAAGGGTAATCAGTGGTGTTAGATAAGATCTCTGTATGCAACATAAGTGGAAGATGACCCATATTGATTAAAATGGATTGGGCAACCCTTGATGAAGCCACTCCCAAACCGGAGTCATCATGTGCTTCAACAATTTGCGCACCTAGGTGTATTGATTGTTCCTTCATCTTAGTTATAGGGCAAGATGTGCCGGGAAGAGGAGTCGAACCTCCATGTCCTTTCGGACACTAGTTCCTGAAACTAGCCTGTATACCATTTCAGCATCCCGGCATTTGCTTAATTATACCTAATGAGCGTTGCATTTTAAACCTCTTCCTGGAAAGACATATAAGATTAGGTTTGTAGTAAATCTTTTTAAGAAGTTCTAAAGATTCATATTTTGAAAATTTTAATTGATAAAAGGGGAACCTTTTACCGGAAAGGCACAAATGACCTTTAAGACCATATAAGTCTAAAATCTGTGAGGATAACCATTCTATATAAACTCTACTCGCCGAAACGAAGCCTGTGTATAACCTAAAGCTATTTGGATAAACTGAGTCCCAAAAGGAGGTTGTATATCCGTCTCCGTCCAGGCATCCTCGCAAAAAATCTTTGAAGTATCCTTTCGGAATCTTTAATGGTCCAATCGTTTTCGATTTGCAAGGTGTTAGTCCTATGCTCAAAAGGAACTTATAAAGCTTAGTATTTCCAAATTGAACACGAAAATATCTCAAATTCGATTGACTCACTTTCTCTCTAGATTTCAACCCTATTTTGTTATGGAGTCTTAGAATACTGCAAAAATTTTCAACTTGTTCTAAATCCTTCGAAGTAAAATCTATATGCCTCCCATCCCTAGATAAACTCCCGTCTGCAGTAATTAAACCAACAGCATAAGCAAAATTTGCACTCCACCTAATATAATGCTTCACTATTTCAGATTAACCAAATATTTACCGAAAATCAAGACTTTATATTTAGTTTGTTACCTAAATGCAGACTGAAAAGTTGTAGTGTATAATCACTTCTTGATGGCTACTTTAAATGGTAAAAAATATCCCTTCCAGCAAAAGATAGTCACTTTTGGCGGGGGAACCGGCCATTTTTCGCTTCTACGAGGATTGGTTGAACTAAATCAACCTGAACTAATTAGTGCTATTGTAGGCACCTGGGATTCAGGCGGGTCTTCCGGCAGGCTCCGGACAGAACTGGGGGTTTTGCCTCCGGGAGATATCAGACAATGTTTGCTGGCTTTGATGGAAGACCCGAAACAACGCCAGGTTGCCCAAAAACTTTTCGATGACAGGCTGGCAAACATTGCAGGACCTTTAAAAGGACACAGTTTAGGCAACCTAATATCGGCAAGACTAGAACATATTTATAAAGGGGCAGACAGAAGTGTTGAAGCCGAACGCCTGCTTTTTCGGATCAGGGCTAAAGTTTTACCCGTCAGTATTTCCGAATTAAACCTCATGGCAAGACTGGAAGGAGGGGAAGAATTAGACGGCGAAACAAACATAGATTTAAGAGGAGAGAAAAAGGGCTATAATTCCAAAAAGAAAATAACCAAAATCTACTTTGAAACAAATGCAGACCCTAATCCCGAAGTTATCCAGGCCATAATTGAAGCTGAAAAAATAGTTTTTTCCATGGGCGATTTATACACCAGTGTTCTGCCGCACCTGCTGGTTACGGGAGTAAAAGAAGCAATTGAACAGTCAAAAGCAAAAGTGGTCTTAATTTTAAATTTGATGACCAAGATGGGGGAAACGGATAACTTTAAAGCTTCTGATTATTTGAAAAATTTCATGTATTATTTGGGGGACCAAAACAGGATAGATATCATGGTTGCAAACTCCAATGGTTTGGACAGTGAAGTTTTGAAAGTTTATAAAAAAGATAAACAGCAACCTGTCAAAGTAGATGAGGCAGAATGCAAAAAAATTTCTCCGGGAATAAAAATCATTGAAAAACCTCTGGCGCTTTATCACATCCGCGAACACCTTTTCCGCCATAACCCGGATGTTTTGGCCAATACCATTCTAGAGCTAAAATAGCTTCAAAAATCACCTTGACAAAAGTTAAATTTTAGGGTTATATCATAGGGACAAAAATGCAGACGGACATGCCCAAATTAAACATGTGGTTTGTGGGAGGCTGGTTTGCAGCCACAACAACCGCTTTAATATTTTCCCTGATATTTAACTTCTACCTCTCGGGCGTCAGATTAATTAAACCAACTACCCAAAATTTTAATCTATATGCAGCCATACCTAAATCAGAAGCATCTGTTTCAGATGATATAAGTTTTGCTGATGGCAGGTCCAGGATAATAGAAGAGTTCTTTAAAAAACATAAAGCTCCACTTTCCGCACATGGCAATACTTTTATTGAAATTGCAGATAGGTATCAACTGGACTGGCGGCTTTTGCCCTCCATTGCCATGCAGGAATCAAACGGCGGCAAAAAAGTAATCCGGGACTCTTTTAATCCTTTCGGATACGGAATATACGGTAAGCTTGTCATCCGCTTTAAGTCATGGGATGAAGCCATAGAAAGGGTGGGGAAAGCTCTAAAAGAAGATTATTTAAATCAGGGCCTTAAAACACCAGTACAAATTATGGCCAAATATACCCCTCCTTCACTGGCTAAAAATGGTGCCTGGGCCAGCGGTGTTTCCGCATTTATCGAAGAACTTCGCTAGAAGTCTTTTCAAAACCCTGATGTCATTCTGGGGACGAGCGCAGCGAGGACTCCAGAATCCAGATTCTGGAGTCGAAGACTCGCTCGCCTCGCTGAAGCTCCGGCGAAGCGGGCCAGAATGACAGTTTTAAAATAGGCGCTAGTTTGACATTACCCTCCACTTCTGTTATACTATCGGATTCAAACCTGTACCTTCCGGTACGGGTTTTTTAAAACCATGAAAAAGAAAATTTTGTTTTTTCTTTTGTTAATCTCTTCTTTTGCTTTCCTGACCAAACAAGTTTTGGCACTAAATTTGGTGGAAGATAATAATATTACTCAAACAGAAGGAATAAAAGCAAAAAAATTAGATAAACGGGCAAAAATTCTGGCCGAGTATTTAGCCAAATTTGATTCGCCGCTGCAAAATCATGCCCAGGATTTCATTGATGCCTCTAATACTTATAATCTGGACTGGAAGCTTTTACCGGCCATTGCCGGAGTAGAATCAACCTTTGGAAAATATATTCCCGGGGGATATAACGGCTGGGGCTGGGGTGTATATGGCACGCAGGCTATTCATTTTAATTCCTGGAAAGAAGCTATATTTACTATTGCCAAAGGGTTAAGGGAAAATTACCTGGACAAAGGGTTAACTGATCCTTTTTCCATCAACAGAATTTATGCAGCTTCCCCTCATTGGGGCGGAAAAGTAACTTACTTTATGCAGGATTTGGAAGCTTTCGCCAACCAATTTGAAGCTGATAATCAAGAGATATCTCAAATAGGACAATCTCCCAATATAGCTGCTATTTCAGGCCAGCTGGCCCTCAGATAATATATAATGCTTCCATGCGCTTAATCCTTGCAATTTTGTTGGGGAAACTCATTGGTTATTTAACAAGACTTTTCAGACTGGGCGGAGGCTCAGCTGCACCTGGTTTATACGCACTTTCCATAGAGCCTGATCTGGTAACTAAACTGGCTGCCAAAATACCCAAAAATATCATTATCACCGGAACAAACGGCAAAACCACCACTGCCAAAATGCTGGCCCATTTTGCAAAAAATGCAGGGTTAAAAGTAATCAGAAACCACACCGGCTCCAACCTGGAACGCGGCATCGCCTCCACCCTGATTGCAAACTACCAACTACTAACTACCAACTACCAACTAGATCTAGGCATCTGGGAACTTGATGAAGCAGCTTTTAATACAATTGCCCCGAAACTAAAACCGGATATTATTGTTTTTTTAAACGTTTTCCGCGACCAGCTTGACCGATATGGTGAGATAGATACTGTAGTGAAAAACTGGTGCAAGACTTTACAAATACTCAACCCAAAAACAATTGTTCTGGTAAACGGTGACGATGCAAATACTGCAAAACTGGCAAACTGCTTCAAAGGAAGAATACAAAAGTTCGGAGTCAAGGATTATAAAATTTCCGGTGAATCAATTGAGCATGTAAAAGAAAAGGAGAATCTTGATTTTGAAGCTAAAAATGTAAAACTTAACGGTTTAGAGGGTTCCACTTTCCAACTCCTTACTACCAACTACCAACTACCAACTACTTTACCCTTACCAGGCCTTTACCATATTTATGATGCCCTGGCTGCTTTTGCCTGTGCTGATAAGCTGGGCTTATCGCTCTCAAAACTTGCCAGTTCACTCAAAAGCTATTCTCCTGCATTCGGCAGAATGGAAAAACTGCCATTTGGATATATTTTTCTTATTAAAAATCCAGCCGGAGCAACGCAGGTCTTCGAAACTATTGCCCCGAATCTCAAACCTGATGACCGATTACTTTTGGCTTTAAATGACAACATTGCAGACGGAACAGATGTTTCCTGGATCTGGGATACAGAGTTCGAGCAACTCCTTTCCTCGTCATTGCGAGGAGCGAAGCCCGCTTCGACTCAGCGAGGCGAGCGACGTGGCAATCTCTATATATCAGGAACCAGAGCCTGTGACCTGGCCGTAAGGCTAAAATATGCCGGCTTTGACCCTAAAAACATTATTATAGAACCAGACCTGCAGAATACCCTCAAAGAGGCAAGGACAGGCCTTAAAGGGCGCTTATTTATCCTTCCCACCTATACAGCCATGCTGGAGTTGCAGAAAATCCTGGCTAAATCTGGTATAAAGAAGGAATATTGGAAGGAAGAATGAAACTTATAATCGGCTATTTATACGGCGACTTAATGAATATCTACGGTGATACCGGCAATATTACTGCCCTTAAAAAACGTGCGGAGTGGAGGGGAATAGACGTCGAAGTCAAAATCAAAAATCAAAAATCAAAAATCAAAAAGGGAGAGTGCGATCTTTATTTTTTTGGCGGGGGTCAAGATCAGGCCCAGGAATTGGTAGCGAGGGATTTGGTAGTAAGTAGTAAGGGGAAAAGCATAAAATCAGAGATAGAAAGGGGAGTACCGCTTCTTTCTGTTTGCGGAGGATATCAACTACTGGGAGATTATTATAAACCACACAAAGGGCCGAAACTGATAGGGGTAGGCTTGTTTCCCGTCTACACAGAGGCAAGTTATGACAGAATGATTGGCAATATTGTTGTTGAGTCCATGTTTGGTAATCTTGTTGGATTTGAAAATCATTCAGGAAAAACATATCTTAAAAAAGGCGCTATACCTTTAGGAATGGTAACTTCCGGTTTTGGCAATAACGGCAAAGATCGCTCCGAAGGCTGTATATACAAAAATGCCATTGGCTGTTATATGCATGGTTCGCTCCTGCCGAAAAACCCCAAACTTGCAGACTGGCTTTTGAAAAAAGCTTTGGAAGTAAAATACAGCAAAGATGTTGATTTAGAACCTTTAGACGATTCCCTGGAACTACAAACCCACAATATTGCTGTTAAAAAGTTTGGATAAATTTGTTTAAGATTTAGCTCCTCTTGCAGCTTTATTAAAGTAATAAAAGTATTTATTCCACGCTTCACCAGTTGAATGGTATAAATTATCTCCCACATAGTAATCACAAAATACCTCTCTGGCTCTCAGAATCTCTTTTAAAGAATTTTTGTTTTTGGGATCATTTGTTGCAAAATCAAAAAGCTCCAGAGCCCTGTAAAATGCCTTCTTACCCAATTCAATATTTTTCTCCCGCCAATTAATTGCCCTGCCTACTTCTGCCCCGATATTGGCCATCTGTTCAAAAATAGACAGGTTTTTAAACCGCTCCTCCAAATCCTTGTGGTAAATCATGAGACTATTAATTTATTTACAATTTTTGCAATCTTTTCCCTTATTTCTTTACTTGCTACTCCTCTAGAAAAGTTATTCAGTTTAGGCCTGATATTGATCATTGAATCAAATTCAATGAACTGATCAGAGGGCAGATCAGGATACAAATTTATTCCCCAAAGGTCATTTTGTTCTGAATCCAAATCCAATAAATATTTTTCCTCATCAGCATGCATAGAAGCATCTATCACCATAATCTCTTTTTGAACATCAACTACACATTTGACTAAATCCCCAAAAATATTAGAGGCTATTTTTTTTAACTCCTTAAGGGTAATTGGTTTTTCTATTAACTTCATGTGCCCGGGAGAGGAGTTGAACCTCCACGCCCTTACGGGCAATAGGTCCTAAACCTATCGTGTATGCCATTTCACCACCCGGGCATAGCGCTATTTTACCACTATATTCTTACCTTTTTCTAACCCCTTTTAATTTGACATTTAGCCATAAAGTAGTAATATATGCTCGCCTGAGTATGAGTAATACATTATCAGATCCGATCTCACCCACAAAACCAAAAGAAACTGCTCCCAGTTTCCAAGCTGGTGCTTCTTACGTAGAAACAAAACCTAATCCTTTACCAACAGGAGGCACACTTTATTTCCAGAAGCCAAGCTCACCTCAAACCTTGGGTGATACAATTGCACAATTGAGAAATTTTTTCCAGGGACAAGGCACAAGTACTAAACCTCCTGAAACTGTAATAGCAGAATTGAGCCATACCGGTGAAGGTACCGCACAAACTAGTCCGATAAAACCAAGTTTGGATAAACCAGAATTAGTAGCTTTAGCAACCCGCACACTTAAAAAAGTAGCTTAAAAGGTGTAAAATATACACTTATGAACATCTTTGGCAACACAAAAAGTAATAACACAAACAAAAGTATATTAGGAGGAGCGCTGGGCTTTTTTAATGATGAAGGTGATTTTGAAAAAGAGACCTCCCTTTTTTCCAATATAACTTCCTCTGTAGCTTCTGTTGCAAAAGATATGGCAGGCGGAGTTTATGAAGCAGCTGCTGATTTAAGCCAGACAGTTATCACTACCGAATCCAAAACTGAATCAAACGGAAAATTCCCCAAAAGCGGCTCACTTGAGGGTTTTAATAATCCAGCCTCTTCAGAAAATAAGAAACAAGCCCTGCAATATGAACAGCTCTTAAAACAAAAAACAGAAACAGACAGGAAAAAAGCTTTCTTCCAAGCCCTAAAAGAAGAATCTGTAAGAACTGAGCGGGCAAAGGAGAAAGCACTGGAAGAAGAAATAGATGATATCATCACTAATTTACCAACAGAACAGAAAAATCAATTACTGCACTATCAGGCAAGTTATAAAGACAGAAGCATTTATCAAAAAGCAGAATTGCGGAAGAAACTGATTGAAGAGCAGAAAAAAGCAGATAAACAGAAAAAAGCTGACTCAATACCCAGCCCGGCCAAACAACCCTCTGCTATGGAAGGTGCTTTTGAAGGAAGAAGCGGAACCCAGGGCGGCGGCACAGCCAACCTCTCCAACCAAGCTGTAGGCTAATTTTGGGCATTCAGAGACGAAACTTGTTAACAACCTGTAGGTGAATACATTAGCGGTAGAAGATTATTGCAAAACATAGCAATGAAATGGTTCAGCAAGAACCCTATAGTATTGACTTTCCTGACAAAAAATGGTAGTGTATAAAACTACTCTATGAAAGAATCTGCTCAACAAATATATGTTCCACTTACAGAGGCTCACACTGATAGAGTCAATGTTTGCATACCAGTTCCAAAATGGATTGACCCCACCAATATTGGCGTAAATGTAAATGGCATTAAGGCTCTTTGCAAACTAAGTGGGTTAAAATCTGTTGTCATAACTGGTTCTACTGATAAAAAGGTGTCAGAAGAAATTCCTGCAATCGTTGGATTTAATAAAGAAGGTGGGGCGTACGCTGCCAAATCTCAGGCTAAGGTTACAGTTCCTTTGCATGAAGGTGATTTTACTTATGACCCATATCAGAGCTTTTTTCCCAGGTATGCTAGATGGGCTGATGCTAAAGTACAAATTAACATGGCTGAAATTACCCAGAGAATACAAAGAGATGCTACCGCAAACATTCGAGATACTGGCAGATGGGCAAAAGATTTAAATGAAGCTATGAAGGATGGTTTATTTGCTATTGGAAACAAACATTTAAACCAAGGTATGGAAAGAGATGAAAAAATATTT
>JACPEY010000017.1 GCA_016183245.1 Candidatus Daviesbacteria bacterium | reverse complement strand
TTGTTTAAAAAATCCATTGATTCATATACTTCCATGATGCAAAATATCGTCTCTGATACCAGCAAAGAGCAATTAACCGAAGGGGCCAAACAAGAGATCGGGAAACTTTTGGGTGAAAAAGCAGCTGAACAAAATCTTTTGCTTGAGAAACTTAAAGCATGGGCACCGAAAGAGCAGGACACTGCTATTGATGCTGCTGTATCAGTCTCTATTTTAGGAGTGGATAAAGCAGCAGATATTGCCGGTGAACCGCCAATTCCTGATGAAGTCAAAAGCAAAATCGAAGGCCTGCCGGAAAAGATGATTTCCGAAGAAGATAAAAAAAAGCTTTTGGAAATAGATTCGCGGGTTGATGCCAGACTTAAGCTGGGTGGATTAATCGCAAACGGGGCTTTGACTCAAACTGAAGCCGGCTTCTTAAATGAGGAGTTTGATAAGGTTGATCCAGATGCCAGGATCAAGGCAGAAGAGATGAAAAAACTGGAAGAAATCGCTACTGCTTCAGATGATAAAGACAAGCTGGTAGAAAAAGTTGAGAAGAATGAAGAAATTGTCCGGCAACTTACGGAATTTGAAAAAACTTTTGAGGCCGGCCAGGATGTGCCGGTTGAAATCCGGCCATATGTCAGGCTGACCAGAATCAACGAGATAGCTCAAACAGTCAGACCGGATATTGTTAGACTGGAAGATTTCCAAAACCGTAAAGACATACTGTTGGCTGTGGCTACTTTACAGGAAGAGTTTAAACCAACCAAAGAAGCATGGGGCAAGGTGGAAGATTTCAGAAGACGGAATCCCGGTACGCCTCTGCCGCCGGAGCTGGCCCGGACAGAAGCCCTATCTTTTAGTTTAGGAGTGAGAAATCAAGCCGAAAGATGCTACTTACCTACTCCGCCTTTTGCCCCAAACACTCCCTGCCCTGCCCCAGGCGCAGCCATCCCAATTGCCTCATATGCCAATTATAATCCTGCCTACGAGGATTTTGGTAGTCTGGCGCCTTCAACCGACAAAGACGGTAAACCTTTAGTCTATGGCCAGGGGCCTAAGCCGGAAAACGCCGGAGCATGTCCGTCCGGTTACCATTGGATGTATGACAGCGGCGGTTGGTGTATGAACAATAGCGGCAGTTACGGTTCATCTTACAACTATTCCCCTTCTGGTCCGCAAACTGCCGGCTATACCCCTTACAGCCCTTATTATAATGCTCCCGGGGCGCCTCCGGCTACCTATGGTTATCCCGCCGGAGGAAATTACCCTGGCTCACCTTATTCCTACAGCCCGCCCAGTTATTATGGCCCTGGTTCCACCTATTACACCACTACCCCACCTAGCGGCACAGTTCCCGGCTCAGGCCCCAAACCGACCGCACCCGGCCAGTGTCCAGGTGGTTTCCACTGGATGTCTGATTCAGGCGGCTGGTGTATGGCTGATGGTCCAACTTATGTACCTGGCGGTCCACCCTCTTCTGCCTATACGCCAGGAATCGCTACCAGTGAAACCCCTCCGGCCGGCGGATATAATTGCGGCAGCCAGCCTTATGATCCGATTACCAAAAAATGTAAAGACGGAGCTTGTCCGGGAGGCTTTGATTGGGACGGCAGCAAGTGTGTGGCGCGGGGTTACTCTGGTCCAATTTACCCGGGCGGAGGTTATACTTCTTGCCCGCCGGGTCAATATTACTCAAATGGGACTTGTGTGAGTTCTGCAACGGGATCTGGTTCTTGTCCAAGCGGTTACTTTTGGAATGGTTACAGTTGCCAGCCCTCATCAGGGCCGGGATCATCATGCAGTTATCCTTCCGGCGGCTGCTCGGGGACTGGAGCCTGGTTTGATTATTCTTCCTGTAGTTGCAGGACAACTACCTACACCTCTCCTACTGGTCCCACGCTTTACAATCCAAACCCATCTTCTTGTAATCCTCCTTCCGGTGGATGCGGCTCAGGCTGGTTTGATTATGCTTCTTGTTCATGCAAGCAGTCCTCCTCGCAAGGCTGCTATAATGTCTCAGCATCAAGTTGCGGCAGCGGCTGGTATTGGGATTCTTCTGCCTGTACTTGTCGTCAGAGTTCAACAAGCAGCGGATGGACTTCTGGGGGAACTTCCTCAAGCGGCTCCTCCTCGGGTTCCTGTCCCTCAGGCTCTCATTGGATGACTGATAACGGCGGTTATTGTATGTCTGATGCTCAAAGAGATGCAGCTTCCAGCGGATCAACAACTAATACTTCGGGCGGCAGTAATTCCACTGGTTCTTGTCCTTCAGGGTATCATTGGATGGGTGATAATGGAGGCTGGTGTATGTCTGATGGCGCCAGCTCTTCAACTTCCTCGCCAGCTCCTTCTTCCTCGTCTGCTCCTGCCAGTACGCCTCCTCCTTCAACAGAATCTACTCCTCCGCCTTCAACTGCCCCGGCCACCGAATCTACCCCACCGCCTTCTACTGCTCCAGCGCAGTCAACTGCCCCTGCTTCCTCTCCTGCACCTTAACCTAAACCGATTGCTTTAAACACTTGCCTTAAATTTTCCTTATTGATATATGTAATTGAACTATCCGGGTAAGCTTTGTTAAACTCAGAAACAGTTGCCTTTGGAAGTTTTCTTCTATCCGGATATTTAATTTCATACCCAAAAAGCCTACCCTCACGTTCCTCCACTAGATCTATTTCTTTTTGAGTGTAAGTCCGCCAAAAATAGAAATTGGATTTATATGCCCTATTTTGATTATGCTTAAAAAACTCTGCTACAACGTAGTTTTCAAACAAGGCTCCTACATCATTTCTTAAATCAAGCTGGTTAAAATTATTAATTAATGCGTTGCGTACCCCCACATCATAAAAATAAATTTTTACTTTCCTATTAATTTCTGAACGTAAATTCCTGCTGAAAGCATACAAACGAAATAGTACAAAAGTTTTCTCCAAAAGATCTATATAGTATTCTACCGTCTTTCGATCAATAGATAATGTGTTAGCCAATTCATTGTAAGAAACCTCCTGACCCAATCGAAGGCTTAAGGTAATTAGTAAATCACGTAGTTTTTTGCTTTCCTTTACTCTATCGAAAGCTAAAATATCTTTATACAGAAAATCGTTAGTCAGCGTCTGTAAATAATTTGCCTTTTCATCGTTACTTACATATTGTAGTGTTTCAGGATAGGATCCAAACCTTAATGCCTGTTCCAAATAAAATGCCAAATTAACCGGTTGATAAAGTTTACGTATCTCATTATAAGAAAGCGGAAACAAATAATAAGGCAGGTTCCTTCCTGTTAAAGGCTCCTGAATTTTTCCTGCCAGCTCAAACGACGATGATCCGGATGCTATAAGTTGTAAATTCGGAAAAGTATCAATTAACACCTTTAGAATCAATCCCGGATTTTTCAAATATTGAGCTTCATCAAAAACAGTACTTTGGTAGTTACCGATAACTTCTTTCAATTTTAGAGCATCAGCTACTAATTGAGATTTAACTGAATCCTGCTCGCAGGAGAGATACAAATAGGGTAACTTGAGCTTTTCAAAAAGATGTTTAACTAAAGTTGTCTTACCTACTCTTCTGGGACCATATAACAAAATCACTTTCCCGGATTTTAAATTCTCAGCAATTTGCTCTTCTAAATCACGCTCGATATATTTAATATTGGGATTCATGCTCCCAATATTATACTAAAAGATGGGAGTTGTCAAGCTGGCTTAATTAAGGAGAACCTTTAGTAACTGTTTTTAATGGTTACCAAAATATTGACGGAGTTGCTACTACAATTATGGAAATTGTCACAAGTGCGAAAATAGCAAGATGTAAAGAGTTTCAAAGAATTATTGACAAAACCGGCTTAATCAAGTAATATATTCAGGCTTAAGACAGTGAGTCGAGCGAAGCGAGATTCTGAGCGTAGTCGAAGAATCCTTCCCATAAATCTCACCGAGGCGATAATTAAGTTAAAAGTCTAAAGTTAAAAATTAAAAGTTTTCTGAAACAAAACTACAACAATTTTGAACTTTGAATTTTGAATTTTGAACTTAAAAGCGCCTCCATAGGCGCTATTATTATGGCTAAAACAAGACAACAAAAAGAGGAAACTGTTCAAAAGATACAGGAAAAATTAGGCCGGGCAAAGGCTGTAGTTTTTGCAGACTATAAAGGCTTGAACATGAAGCAATTATCAGACCTGCGGGATAAATTGCGCGAGCAAAATGCAGAATTCTCTATTACCAAAAATACACTGCTTTCGCGCGCTCTCCCCGCTACCAACTACCAACTACCCGCTTCGCCGACTCATCGAGGCGAGCTAACTACCAACTTTGAGGGTCCCACTGCTACTTTATACGCATATGATGATGAAATTTCTCCTATTAAAATTTTAGTCAAAGCTTTAAAAGATGCTGCAATTGGTAAAGCCAGAAACGGCTTTTTGGGCGATATGCCGCTTGATGAAGCTAAAATCTTACAACTTTCCACCCTTCCTACTAAAGATGAACTCAGAGGTAAAACTGTAGGGGTTTTGGTTGCCCCTTTGCAAGGAATTGTTTCCGTATTGCAGGGCAATTTAAGGAATTTAGTATATGCATTGGATGCAATTAGAAAAACGAAAGGGGGTGAATAACGATTATGAGCGATAATACACAAGATCAAGCAGCTGAAGAACAAAAAGTAGAAGAAGCAACTGAGCAAGCACAAGAAGCAGCTGAGGAAGCCAAAGAATCAGCAGAGCAAGCAACCGAAGCAGCAGTTGAAGCTAAAGAAGCTGTGAAAGAAGCAAAAGAAGAGGCTAAAGCTGAAGAACCTAAAAAAGAAACAAAACCAGCTGAAAGTCCTGAGCAAAGTCGAAGGATTTCAGCAAATCTGGAAAAAATCATTGAGCAGATTGAGAAATTATCTGTTCTGGAACTTGCTGATTTAGTTCATGCTTTGGAAAGCAGGTTTGGTGTTTCCGCTTCAGCTCCGGTAGCTGTTGCAGCCGCAGGCGCAGGCCCGGCAGCAAATGGCGAACCGGCTGAGGAAAAAACCACCTTTAATGTTATTCTGGCAGGAGCAGGAGCTAACAAAATTGCAGTTATAAAAGCTGTAAGGGAACTCGTCCAAACTTTAGGTCTTAAAGAGGCCAAAGATTTGGTAGAAGCAGCTCCAAAACCAGTTTTGGAATCAGTCAACAAAGCAACCGCTGAAGAAGCAAAGGCAAAACTTACTGCAGCAGGTGCTACTGTAGAATTACAGTAACTATTTATTGTCATTGCGAGCGATTAGCCCGCTTCGCCAAAGCGATAGCGAGGCGAGCGAAGCAATCTGGGTATGGGATATATCGATCTAGATTGCTTCGTCACTATGTTCTCTTCGAGTCTGAGCGATGAGGTCTCAAACCTCAGAGTCGATGACCTCGCAATGACGAACTAAGACTTGACAATTTATATTACTCCTGCCACACTTAATTTAGATGGATAATAACCAGACAACTGCCAGTACTTCAAATACTGCCTCTGCAACCGTTGCCTCGGCTCCTTCCGCCCCTTCATTTCCTCCTGTCAAAGCTCTTTTTGCTGACTCCTGGCAAACATTTACCCAATCAATTTTATCGCTTTTTATTTTAAATATTATCGGAATAGTGATTTATATTGGCCTGGCAATTTTGGCAGTTGTAGCATTTATTATTTCCGGTGCCGGCTCTTACTTACTAAAAAACGGTTTACAAAATATTGCCACCACTTTACCATCTGTTTTTTCAGGGCCGAATTTTATAAATCTAATCATTACTGCTTCTGTAATTGCCGTAATTTTTGCAGTTTTATTTGTAATAATCAGTTCTGTTTTACAAATTGCTTCTATAATAATAGTTGATCAGAACGGAAAAGCTTCTTTGGGGAATACTCTAAAAAGAGGCTTTGGTTTAATCATCCCTCTATCTCTGACCGGCATTTTAGCTTTTGTTTTAACTGTTGGGGCTGTTTTTGTCCTTATTTTGCCTGCTTTGCTTTTTGCCTTCTTATTAGTCTTTGTTCAATATGAGGTAATTTTAAATAATCAAAAATGGACAGCTGCGATTAAAAGATCTGTAACTGTAGTTAGTCATCACTTTGGGGCAATTTTTCTAAGGTTGCTGCTTCTTTGGTTAATAGGAATAGGTTTTTTTGTATTTTCCAGTATTTTGCAAAATATCCTGCCAAAAGACTCCAGCTGGGCAGTAAGCATAATATCTTTTTTCTTTAATTTGCTTTTTGGCTGGTTTAGCCTTGCTTATTCAATTACCCTCTACAAACAGGCAAAATCCGGAATGGAGCAGGAAAAAGGTAAAGGGATTGCCTGGATGTGGATTGTGGCCATAATCGGCTGGCTGATAGCAATCGGATTAGGAGTTGTTACTTATAAAGTAATGTCATCAGGATTCTTTAATGAACTATCCAAGAAGTCAACCATTACTAATAGCCCAGGATTATCAATGCAGCAATCAATTGATGATATGCAACCAGAGGCTAAAATTCACTATGATAAATCGCAGGAGATTTTCAAAAAGCTGCGAGAGATGCATAAAGATGCAGGTATAAGTGACGAGCAACTTGCAACTGAAACCAAAAAGCTTAACGATGAAAATATAGCAGGATTAAAAAAGGCTTTAGAGATAGAACCGAATAACCCCAGAATCTGGTATGAACTTGGTAATGCATATACCTGGTTAAGCTCTCAAGGCAGCTTAGAAGACAGTTTAGCAGCATTTAAAAAAGCAGAAGAATTTAATCCTGATAACGTAGTTTATATCAATGGTGTTGGGGATGTATTGATAAGAATAGGTAGAAACGAAGAAGCAGTACTGCATTTTCAAAAAAGTTTAAGACTGACTGATGAATCAGGTTTTGCAAATCTTAGTGTGGCTAAAGCTTATGCTAATTTAAAGATTTATGATTCTGCTAAAGAGCATTACCAGAAAGCCATCGATATATTCACTGCGGAGAATAAATATGGCAGCTACGACGATGAGATCTTACAAGCAAAAAAAGAACTCTCGGTCTTACCAAAATAAATCAGTAAACAAACTTGACAAATCAATTAAAAAATTATAGGATATAAATATGAATATAACTTTAATTTGGATTTTGGCAGGAATTGCAGCTTTTATTTTGCTGTTTTTATGGAATCGGTATAATGCCTTTGTAACGGGCAGAAACAAGGTTAAAACTGATTTTGCCGACATTGATGTACAACTTAAAAGGCGGGCATCACTCATTGAAAATTTAGTGGCAGTTGTCAGGGAATATGCCAAACACGAAAAAGGGACATTTACCGATGTTACCAAAGCCAGAAGCGCTCTGGAACAACCACACGGCCCCAAAGAATCTGCCCAGGCTGATAATATCTTAACTCAAGCCTTAAAATCACTTTTTGCAGTGTCTGAGGCTTACCCTACTTTGCAGGCTTCCAAAAATTATCAGGAATTAAGAGTTGATATAAAAGAAACAGAAGACAAGATTGCAAGTTACCGGGAAACATACAATCAAACTGTGCTTAACTTTAACACAATGGTACAAACCTTCCCAAATCTTTTAGTGGCAAACCTGTTCGGTTTTACAGAAGAAGAACTTTTTGAAACAGATTTGGAAGGCAAAAAGGAAATTAACTTAGCTGCTGTATAATTTATGTCCCTCACCCGCTATCAAATAGGTTTAGGTCCAAAAATTCTTTCCCGCGCCAGGTTAGTGTTTGGGTTATTGCTGATCGTTTTGGCAATCTTTACCGTTGCAGGGATATACCAGGGGTCAGTTTCAGGCGAGTTTGACAAGGTGCTAGTACAGCCTTTCAGGCAATTCTCCGCTGATTTGGGCAAAGCATTGGAAACAAAACCCATCCCTTCTTTGACTCCAATCTTAACTCCCTCCCCTGCCAACACTTCCAATTCTACTTCTACCTCTACTTCCACCACCAAAGTTATTATTAACCAGACAGTACCGTCTCCTCAAAAAGTCCAGCAAAAACAAGCTCAGCCGGTTACTCCCAACTGTATCAGGAAAAACATCAGGGAAGGAGAATTTGCCAGCAATAAATGCTACTTACAGCAGGATTATGAAGATTTAAATTACTACCTAGATAAATACAACTCTGCTTTAGGCAGTGTTAGTTTCTATGAGACTAAAGTTAGAATCAGCTGTGGTAATAATGACTTTTTCAAAACTTGTGAGCAGGACAAAAAAGACCAACAAGCTAATTCAGATAATATTCCCCGGTATAAATCCATTATCCAAGGCATCATTGCCAAAGGCACATAACACACATAACATCGGGGTTGACAGCGTCTGAAGTTCTATGATATATATTGATTTAGAATGGCTGATAAGTTATCACTTGAAAATCTCCCTGATTTATTAACAGTTAAAGAAGTTGCAGAAGTTTTGCGAGTTTCCCCTTTAACAATAAAACGCTGGGGCAAAAGAGGAAAACTGCCGGCTATAAGAATTAATTCCAGAGGTGACAGAAGGTACAAAAAAGAAGCTGTACTCTGGTTGCTGGGAATAACTCAAAAATCCTCACCAGTAGTGTCCTCATCCTCACCTTCATATTAATTTTAAAATTTAAAACTTAAAATTATAAATTAGCACTTTATTCTTAAGAAGTGCTAATTAGGGTCGAATATGTTATCACTAAGCCCAAATCATCCTTTTAGGATCAACCATAGATATTGCAGAAGAGCCAGCTGTCTTTTTATCCTCCATGGCTGAATAATCAATCTGTAAAACCATTCAAAGCCCAGATTTCTTACCCATTTAGGGGCCCGGGGCACATTACCTGACAAATAATCAAAAGCCCCACCTACTCCCATCATAACATGAGCCGGTGTTTTTTCTAAATTGCGGGCAATCCACTTTTCCTGCTTTATATGACCAAAGGCAACAAAAAGGATGTCAGTTGGAGGAATATTCGATAACTCATTTTTGTCATTCTGAACGATTAGTGAAGAATCTCTAGATTCCCGCTTTTTAATCTTGAGATCCTTCGCTTCGCTCAGGATGACATTTGCACCATATTTATCAACTTCCCCTCCGCTTTCAGCAAATTCCACTTTCAATTTTGGATACTTTTTTTGTAAGCACTCAGCAACCTTTTTTGCTACCTCGCCTTTACCTCCTAAAAATCCTGTTGTAAAGCCTTTTTCTGAAGCCAGCTTACAAAGGGCTTCCAAAAAATCTGTCCCTGATACCCTCTCAAAAGGTATCAGTTGTTTTAGCGGCAGGAAAAATAGCGGCCAAAGTAAAAGTCTTACTAATCTATTCCTTTTTAAAAACCAATGGGAGAAAAATCCACTTTTCCACCAGCGCCAAAGCTTCAGTTTGTTTAATTTGATCAATCCCAACCCCCAATATATTTATTTTCATAATTGTGGTATTGTAATATTGTACTATGTCTGCCCGTTTAAAACCAAAAGGGTTTACCTTAATAGAACTTCTGGTTGTTATTTCAATCCTGGCTATTTTATCTGTAGTCGGCATGGCAGTATTTGCCGGAGTCTCAAAAAATGCCAGGGATGCCAAAAGAAAAGCAGATGTAGACGCTATGGCTAAAGCTTTAGAGGTAAAGAAAACAATCAACGGCTATACTGCATTGACCGCCAATGATTTTTCCTCAGGGTCTTTACCCAGAGATCCTGACTCTAATTATTGCGATCCCAGTGGCTATAACATTTACGGCACCGTAATATACGATAATGGAGGTTGTGCCAAATGGATAGCAGGTAGCGGAACCTTTGGATATGTTGTTTGTGGATTAGATACCTTCAACTATCCAGGCGGCACACCAACAGACCAGGGCTGTTCACCCATGCTTTCTTCTGCTCGAGCAAACTTTTATATTTGTACCAGAATGGAAGGCGATAGCGGCGGGAATTATAATAATATGTGGCTTAATAATCCTCAATCCAATGGACCAACCTATTGCAGAAGAAGCCAGCAGTAAACTGCTTATTTGCACTTTTCCAGCACTTTTAATGTCTCTTCTGCACACTTTTCCCAAGAAAACCTTTTTACATTCTCAAGTCCTGCTTTCACACTTTGCACTTTGCACTTTGCACTTTGCACTTTTTTCATCCCTTCAGCTATCTCCTCCACCGAATAAGGATTGACATATACCGCTCCCTTACCTGCTACCTCAGGCATACTGGAAACATTGGAGGTCAAAACCGGACAACCGCAGGCTTGTGCTTCTAAAATCGGCAATCCAAACCCTTCAAAAAGGGATGGAAAAGTTAAGGCTATTGCACCGCAGTACAAAGCCGGTAAATCCTCCTCAGGCACATACCCCAAAAATTTCACCTTCTCCTCTATCCCCAGCTTTTTTGGTAATGCATAAATTTCATCACTCATCCAGCCCTTAGAACCAGCTATAACTAACTCTACATTGTCATTGCGAGCTACCCGAGTTTGGCTCGGGAGCGTGGCAATCTTGATTTGGGATTTAACTTGACTAGATTGCTTCGTCGTTTCACTCCTCGCAATGACACTAAAAGCTTTTATTAATCTCTCCAGATTCTTCCTGGGCTGCACAGTCCCTACAAACAAAAAATATTTTTGATATTCTAAATTATATTTCTTAATAGTTTGATCAATTTTGAACTTTGAATTTTGAATTTTGAATTTGCTTCTATCGTATCCTTCATAAATCACACTCACTTTCTCCGGATCTATCCCTATTCTTTTTACCAAGTCTTCTTTGGTGGCTTTTGAAACAGCAATAATTTTTGTGGCAGTTTTTAGCTGAAATTTTTGCATCAACCCTAAATAAACTCTTTGTTTTACCTGATGCATAGATGGCAAATATTCTGAACCCAGGTCATGAACTGTAACCACGGTTTTTAGCCCCGGCCTTCTGACCAGCGGCAAAGTGTGTGCCGGCACGAACAAAACATCCAAGCGGTCTTTAAAAGTTTGAAATGCCAATCCCCCTTGTGTCCAAAACCTTGGCCAGGGAATTACTTTAAAAGCGAAATTCCTCGGCCAATTCTTTGCCTCTGTCATTCTGGCCCGCTTCGCCGAAGCTTCAGCGAGGCGAGCAAGCCCCAATTTAATCGGGGCGCGTCCAGAATCCGTGGATCCTGGAGTCGCACTTCGACTTCGCTCAGTGCTCCCCAGGATGACATCACTTGGTCTAACATAAACAATATACTGATTTTTATTGTCGATTTTTGCCAAAGCTTTTAGAAGTTGATAAGAATAGTTTTCAGTGCCTGTGCGGTTCCCTTCAAAAACTCTTGATCCATCAAAACCAATAACCATAAAACCATTATCGCTTAGACACCGAACGTTTGTACAGGTCAAGATTTTCAAGAGCCAGTCCTGTCCCCAAAGCTACACAAAGAAGCGGGTTTTCTGCCAGAGCTGCCGGTACGCCTAAAGAGTCTGTCAGCAGTTTATCCAGATTCCTTAGAAGCGATGTCCCGCCGCTCATCACAATCCCTTTATCTATAATATCTGAGGCAAGTTCAGGCGGAATCTGTTCCAGTACACCCTTAACCGCCGACACAATTTTATTTGTGATATCTGCGATAGCCTCAGTCACTTCATCTGAAGTAATTTCAATTGTCCTTGGAAGTCCTGTAAAAGCATCCCTCCCCCTAACTTCCATTTTCTGCAGCTCATTAGGCTTAAGTTTTATAGCAGAACCAATCTTAATTTTAACTTCCTCAGCCATTCTCTCCCCGATTATTAAATTATGTTTCCTGCGAATATAGCTTTGTATCGCTTCATCAACCTTGTTCCCGCCCACCCGGACAGATGAGTGAACCACCACCCCTCCCAAACAAACCACTGCTGCCTCAGTTGTCCCTCCTCCAATATCTACAATCATGTTGCCGGAAGGGTTGGCAATGGGGATTTTAGCACCAATTGCTGCAGCCAGGGGTTCATCAATTAAAAAAGCAGTCCTTGCACCGGCAGAAAGCGTGGCATCCAAAATTGCCCTTTTTTCAACCGAAGTAACCCCGGCGGGCGCACAAACCATCACTTCCGGCTTAAACAACCTGCTTGAACCACAAACCTTATCCAAAAAATAGCGGATCATTGCCTCAGTAATTACATAATCGGCAATCACCCCGTCCCTCATCGGACGCGAAGCTATAATATTCCCGGGAGTTCTTCCCAGCATCTCTTTGGCCTCATTTCCAACAGCCAAAACCCGCTGGTCATCGGTTGTGACAGCCACAACCGTAGGTTCGTTTAAAACTATTCCTGAACCGGCCAAATATACCAAAGAATTTGCAGTACCAAGGTCAATTCCGACTCTTTTGGAAAAGTTAAACATAATTTCTCCTGTCATTCCGAGCGCAGCGAGGAATCTTCTGCCTTAATCAAGTGATTAACTTGGAAGATTGCCGCGTCGCTCGTTTCATTCGCTCCTCGCAATGACGGAGAGCAGCATAGGATGACTGTATGTGCATTTTACCAGCCAAAAAACCCAGTCACAAGATATACTAAATAGGTCAAATGCGGTCGGATGTAGGGGCGGACCTATGTGTCCGCCCTGTGTTTAGGGTCGACACGCAGGTCGACCCCTACAGATACGTTTATTTCAAATTGATTCCATATAAATTCGGCTCAGAGGCCGTAGGAGTGGGAAATGAACTGATAATAACCAGCCTTGAAGAATCCAGCCAGGGATACACAAAATCATCATGGAAACTTCCGGCATAAATTACTGCCTTATTAGTCCCGTCAAAATCCACAATTGAGATAGTGCCTTCTTCAATTAAAATAATATGCCTGGAGTCCGGCAGCCACATATGGTTTCTGGCTGCAGGCAGCAAATATTCTTTTTTATCCTCTAAATCATAAACCTTCAAATCTGATACAGTCTGACCCTTTTCTTGTTCCAAAAGAGGCTCTTTTCTGGCCATAAACTTAGTTTCATCAGGCGACCAGCGAAGTATTGCTGAAGAAGAAGCGATTTGACGAAAACCCCTGTCTGCAATTGCTAAAATCCTGGCCTCATCTTTAGACTTCGTATCTTCTTCCCATGTTTTTAAAGTTGCCGACAAAATTGGTGTAATATCCCGCGGATCATCATTTGACCTGTCTGCTTCCAGTAAGTAATTATTATCACCCATAGTTGCCAAAACCTGCTTGGAATCAGCAGACCAGGCAAGTGTGGCTTTGGAAAAATCAATGTTAATGCTTTGGGCAATTTGATGAGGTTCTGCAGACCTGGCAAAAGAGATGGGCTGGTTACGGGTTTGTGTCCAAACCCAGACCCCTGCTTTTCTGCTCGCAGAAGAACTCCGCTCGTTACCGGCAGCCGGTGTAGGCACGATATAAGCCAGCTTGCCTCCGTCCGGACTCAAGGTCGGGCTCCCTACCCCGCTAAAGGTTAGCGGATAGATTGTGGGAATGGCCGGAAATAAAGTCACCTTAACCGCAGTTACCAAACCCTCTTTAACAGTAATTTTCTTTTCCCAGGGAATAAATCCCTCTTTGATAATTTTTACTGAATAATCTTTGGGTGCCAAAGAAGAAATAGTGGCATTAGTAGCAGTAGTCAAATGCCCGTCAACAAAAACCGAAGCTGCATCAGGCTCTGAAGAAACAGTGATGATGCCGGTCCCGACAATCCTTTTTTCCTTTGCAGAAAAAGTATAGCCCTTGGCCAAAAATATTGCCACGGCAGCAGTAGCAGCAATGGCAATTAAAGTTATAATGGTAATGATAAATTTCTTACTCATTTTTTTATATTATCATCTTAAGAAACTTAAGTCACTTAAGCAAGTTGTAAGACATTAGTTTCTCTCAGAGATTTTGTCATCTTGACCCGCCTCTCAGCCGTAGGCAGTGAGGGCGGGGAAAGATCTCTAGATTAATCTTGAGATTCCTCACTACGCCTGCCTGCCGGCAGGCAGGCAGGTTCGGAATGACAATTTACTGGAAAACTCTGAATAGTTACAGTAAGTTAGGAATTAACCAGTTTTGCCCTCACTATCAGCCTGTTTAATATAGTCCCCGGCGGATCACAAGTCTGCAAAGTTAAAACAGGATAATCATACCTGTTAGTCAAATATGAGATATCATCAGACCTGGCAATAACTTTATCAAACACTATATAATCATACCTTTTATTTTTGAAAAAGATAATTACCCTGTCTCCTGGTTCCAGCTCCCGTAAAAGATAAAATATGGCATTAAAACGGACAATATTCCAGGGAGCATCGGTTGAGTGGGAAAAAAGGTATAAGTTGCCGGGTTGGCCCGCAGGTGTAGAACCTAAAGCCTCGGCCACTCCCTGGGTTAAAGCCTGCACATATTCCCTTTCGTTTGCAGGATTCACACCTGGCACCACTCTGGCGTTGGCATTTATCTTTTCAATTACAATGCCATATTCTGTTGAGAGCGGGATAATTTCGTTTTCCGCAGGCTTAATATTACTAAACCCCTCGCCTTGCCCAGCCTCAGGAGCATTTGAGGTTTCCGGCTGCCCGGACAAGCTCCCAGTGTTTGTTGCAATAGTTCTTTTAACTCCCAAAGTCCTGTCTAACCTGTAACCCAGTTCTACCTGAACCAAAGGCCCCAGCATAAAAATAAAACTGATCAGGCCGGTAAAAAATACCAGGTAGCCCAAAAACCTGACTAGAAAAACTGTTTTAAAGTGTTTAGACATATAGTATCCCTGCCCAGACTCGAACTGGGGACCCCCTCGTTAGGACCGAGGTGCTCTATCCATCTGAGCTACAGGGACAAATCAATCTACTAATTCTAAACTTTCACAAATCTATTAGCAATTATTTGATTTATTCCCATCACCTCCTTTAATAAATCTCCTCCCCTGATAACTCGTACTCTACACATCCCATACTCCAGTTTACCCTTTTTCTTCCCCGGTAAGATATGGATGCTAAGAAACTGCTCTTTTGCAATACCCACAACGTTGGACCAAAAAGCCAAACTCTTTTCTCTGTCTAAATCCTCATATAATCTTAAGCTAATCCTTATCTGATCGTTTGTAATATTTAATATCTGCCGCAATCCATTTACAAATATTCTTATCAGTTGAGGATCTGAATTTGTTAAGATAAAATCTTTTTTATTACCCTCAGCCCAATACAAAGCACATAAAATTAATAATTTCTCTTTACCTGTGAGCTCGCTGACAATTTCTTCTCCTTTATTTAATGCTTTTTTTAATTTTAATAATCTAATTTTTTTACTGCCTCCTCTTTTACCAGCCCATTCTGCTAAATATTGGGGCAATATCTGGACGTTTTTTATATACCTTAGAACACTCGTTTTAGAAACACCCACTTCCTTACTAATTTCAGGTAGACTATATCCACTGCTTCTTAAGAGTTTAATTTTTTGGATTGTTCCTAAAGGTATCCTGCCATTATTAGCCATATTTAGATAGTAAAGGAAAATACGTTTTCAGTCAAGGACAAGGTTGTTATATCCATTGAGTTGTAATCACAACATAGATATTTTAACTACTAACAGAGTATAATGTTAGCCGACGGAGACTAGTTCATCGGTAGAACGCTCGGTTCGGGTCCGAGAGGTACGGGGTTCAATTCCCCGGTCTCCGACACTACTGCCCAAACCACAAATTAATTTCTTTTTCTGCTTCTTCAGGGGAACCTGAAGC
This sequence comes from Candidatus Daviesbacteria bacterium, assembly GCA_016183245.1. Classification (GTDB taxonomy): domain Bacteria; phylum Patescibacteriota; class Microgenomatia; order Daviesbacterales; family UBA10151; genus UBA10151. The sequence continues at coordinate 2,964 of JACPEY010000017.1, read as the reverse complement.
ATGAATAAGGTTCCAGACAGGTCTTTCTTCGCGGTTTGCATCCAAAATATTATCAGTACCCAAATCCCCCCTGATTGTACCTTTTTCAGCTGTTGCAGGGTCTGTAAAACCGGTTGTTTTCCTGGCTGTCTTTACTGCATCCTCGCCCTCTAAAATCAAAACCACAATCGGGCCTGAGGTAATAAATTTCCGAAGCCAGGTTACCACTTTTCTGCCCTGGTCCTCTGCTGAAGCCACTTTTTGTCCTGCAGCAATGGTCTTCTCTCCAATCGAACGAAGATAATCAGGATCCATCGGATAATGTTTTTCTACAATATCCAAAGGAGCTGTCATATCTTTTCTTTTGACAACCTTGAGCCCCACAGCTTCATATCTTTTGATAATCTCATCTGTCAAGCCCCTTTGAACCCCATCCGGTTTTATAATAATTAATGTCCTTTGAATCATATAAATAAAAAATTAATTACTTCAAGGTTCCTTGCGAAGCAAGGGTTCTTAGTAATAATCAAGGTTTGCTCTAACATATTCATATAATTATACAGGGAAGATCAACAAGAGTACAGCCTTAATTATGTTAGACATTAGTTTCTCCCAGAGATTTTGTCATCTTGAGCGTAACGAAAGATCTCTAGATTAATCTTGAGATTCCTCACTACGCCTGCCTGCCCTGCCCTGCCCTGCCGGCAGGCGGGCGGCAGGCAGGTTCGGAATGACAACTTACTGGGAAACTCTGAATAGTTACTTAACTATTCCAGCTCCTTAATCTGCTGCAGATCCTTTATTCCGATATTGATCCTTTTTGAGTTGGTTTTAAATGTTTTGTTACCTTGATATTCAACTCTTCCTCCCTCGCTCGTTACATTTATTACATTATTAATCTCAGAAGATGCTTTGCTTTTAAAAATTTGCTGGTTTTGCACCAAATACACTCCGGCCAAAAGACCTCCCAAAAGTAGTATAACCAGTATTATTGTTTTATATTTTTCCTTAAAATATTCCATATAATTATATTAAACCATAACTTCTAATAACATTCTGCATCTGATTCATAACCAGGTGTAGAAATAGCCCCGCATTGTTTATCTTGTGAGGCACAATCTTCATAATCAGTCGGAGCATTGTTGTTGCGCTGCTCCTTAATCATGTCTCCACTACAAAACCATCTAATCCTATCCTGAGATTGACCCTGATCCTGGTTATCGTCCTGATCCTGAGTCTGATCAGGCGCAGGAGTGGAACAATCATCTGTGCAGCTGCTATCCTGCTGAGACTCTATAGTTACTTCATAATTGCCGCAGCTGTCTTGTACAATATGTTTAGACGTATTACAGCCTGTACATTCATTATACTCTCTTACTGTTGTACACTGAGAGCTGGAATCATCAGAAGGATCAGGCTCATTACTGCTGTCCGGAGCGCTTGAGGGCTCTTCGGAAGGATCAGGAGACGGACTTTGTTCCTCTGCGTCTTCTTCATAATAAACATCAAAGCTTTTATAAACCGGCTCATCTTTTCCTTTGTAATGGAAAATTACCTGGAAGGTGTTATTTCCCGGGTCTAAATCAAAAGGAATTTGTCCCCCGTCAAACGATAACTCTTTTTTCTCTCCTTTATACAACAGCTCAATTTTTACAACCTCATCTTCCACCTCTTCCTCTTCTTTCTCCTCAGCAATTACAGGTTCTTCGGCCTTAAACTCAAGCGAATCTGATGCATCTTTATTGCTAAACTTAATTTTGTATTCCCCTTTAGGCTGGAACAGCTCCATCCCGTACTCACAACTGCCTTGCCCGTCCTGACAATTGGTTGTTGAAAAAACAGCCCTGGAATCTTCATTTCTACCATCATGCAAAACTTCAAATACAGGATTTTCCGCCACATAGTTGGTGGAGGCAGTAATGGTTACTTTGTTGTCTGTTGCAGAAATATTGTCTTTGTAAGGATCACTTGTAAGTTTTACCCAGGGGTTTTCTTCCACCTTTGTATTTGTCACATCAATTTCCAGGTCTCCGGAAGAAGGGGCGTATTCTGAATCTGACCGGTTAAAAACAGTGCTGGCTTCCAGGTGGTTAAGCCTGTCTAAATTTAAATCTGCTTCAGAGAAAACTTTCGGCTCCCCATTGGGGTAATTTGGATTATTTACCAGTTGTTCGGTAGAGCCGTCTTTATAAACTGCGGTAACTGTAAAATGGACTGTAGGGATTTTAGCAGTGTCCAAAGTTCCGTCAGCCAAAGTTGTTTGAGGGGTTAAAATTAACTGGTTGGAAGAGTTTTTATCAGGACTTACTATTAACTTACCGTTTTCGTCTTTGACCTGCACACCGGCAACATTACTTTTGATAGTGTTTCCAAACAGTTTCGTCCAGCTGATACGCTTTGTAAAAACGCCTCGAACCGCAGACGGACCCCGACTCTCAGCCTTGACAGTACTTTTAGTGGGTAATTCCGCCCGGGAACCTATTATTTGTACTTCTATAATTTCATCACCGCTTGCAAGATATGGAGGGTCATGCTTTTCATCCCCGGGATAAGAAACAGTCAGTTTATAATTACCCGGCCCCTTTAAATTAGCCCAATAGGATTGGCAGTTTTGGTATTTGCCCTCCGGCAGGCTGTCATCTTTTTGGCCATTTCCCTGCTGCTTAGTAATGGTTATTTTACGGTCTGATTCTTTTGGAGCTAAACCGCTTAATTCACTTACTTTCTCCATTGCCATGGAAACTTCGTCAGCCTCAATGCAAGCTTCAGAATTCTCCGGCGTTGCCCTTGCCCCTACTACCACCCGGTAATAGGCATCTTTGTTTTGGGTAGTATCGATATTACTGACAGTACCGCTGCTTTGGCCGTGAATATGGGCTACAATTTCTGTCTTTACAGGATCTTTTTTAGTCTGGGCAGTCTGAGCACCTGGCTGCTGTCCACCTGGCTGTCCGCCGCCGCCTCCGCCACCACCTCCACCACTAC
>JACPEY010000019.1 GCA_016183245.1 Candidatus Daviesbacteria bacterium | reverse complement strand
GCTGTATAAGTACCATCATAACCTAACTTTTCTCCTTTTGAAACTTTTTTAATTTGGGCAATTTTAGTAGTTAAAGTTAAAGCAGGTTTGAGATTGGTGTCTTGCGTGGATGAGGAATAACCATAAAGGGCCAAACCTGCTCGACCCAAGTTAGATACACCTGCTACTATAGGTCGGGTTTGAGGGTTGATGATACTGCCGGTAGCGGCGATATGAAACCAGCTAGGATTCAATCCTTGCTTTTTAATAATTTCTTTGGCCTTTTTGAATTGTTGAATTTGCTTGAGAAAAAGCGGATCAGATTTGTTTTCAGATGAGGCAAGATGGGACATTAGTCCTTCAATTTTTAAGTTTGGTAATTTTTTCAATTCATCCAAAAAGCCGGGAAGTTCTTCGATTGTAATTCCTTCCCTGTGCATGCCGGTATCGACAAAAATATGAACTCCGGCCTGCGGTTGAAAATCATTTATGACTTTAGCCAGATCCAGTGTAAAAACAGCATAGGAAAAGGGCAGTTTTTTAACCTTCAGGTTCTCCGGGTTTGTATAACCTGTTATCAGAACAGGAGTTTTAATTGTTGCTTTTAAAAGGTCATAGGCCTCATAGAGTGAATCCACACAAAAAAACGGAGCATTAACTTGATCAAAAATTTTTGCCACATTAGTAATTCCATGCCCATAACCATTACTTTTAACCACCGGAGCAATCTTTACCCGTTTATCCAGTGATGATAAATAATGGTAATTATGCACTAAATTCTCCTGCGAAATTTCTATTAAATTTAAACTCTGGTAATTTTTCTTTAAGAAATTGAAGAACCTAAGCATTTCGAAAAACCTTCCTAACAGCTTCATTGAATTTTCTTCCCCGGTCAAATTCATTCTGGAATAGATTAAAAGAAGTTGCTGCAGGCGAAAAAAGGATAACACTCCCTGATCTGGCTTCTTTTTTAACATCTATAAGGAGTTTTTCTAAGTTATTGTAGGTATCAGCAATCAAATCCTGATTAAGATATTTTTTGATTTCTTCAGTAGCATCGCCTTCTAAGAAAAAAACCTTTTTGACAGATTTACTGACGGCCGTCGCATATTTTGTATAATCCATACCTTTATTCATCCCGCCGGTGATTAAAATTATGTTAAAACTGCCTAAGGTTTGCAATGCTGCCATGGTGGCAATAGGATTGGTGGCAGTGGAATCATTAAAAATACCCACACCGCCAAAGGTGCCCAAAAGCTGCATCCGAAATTCACTGCCTTTAAATTTCTTAAAAGCCTTAATTACTGTTTTTCGGTCAATACCTAGTATATCGCAAACACTGAAAGCTGCAGCGTAATTTTCTTTATTGGCAGTACCGGCTAGCGGTAGTTTAGTTTCTTCTAATAATTTGCTAATGTCCCGATCACAACTGGTGCAAAAATCAACCAATTTTGATTTGATTCCCTGTAAAAATTCTTTGTTAAAAAAACCTCCTGAACATGGAATCACCAAAAAATCTTCAGCGGTTTGATTTATGGCAACCATTTTTTTAGCCTGGATGTATTCCTCCATTGAAGTGTGCCAATTTAGATGATCAGGATAGATATTGGTAATAACGGCAATTTTTGGAGTAAAGATTTTTTCTTTTAAAGACTGTAATTGAAAAGATGAAATTTCTACTACAATCCAGGGGTTTTCCGAAAGGTATGGTAAAGTATTTAAAATACTTTTACCGATATTACCGGCGAATATTACTTTTTTTCCGGATTCTTTGATTGCTTCATAGATAAGTGAGGCAGTAGTAGATTTTCCTTTTGTTCCTGTGATTGCAATGATCTTTTTCTGGTTTGCAAAATCTAAAAAAATTGAAAAATCTGTTTCTACCCTTTTACCTTTATTCAGAGCATACTTTAAATATTGATTATTATCTTTTATTGCCGGATTTCTGATAATAATGTCTGCCCAGTTAATATCTTCGTACTTGTGTTTTCCAAGCGTATAAGAAATATTTCTAAATTCTTTTAGTTGTTTAAGCGAGGGTTTTAGAATCTCCTTACTCTTAAGATCAGTAACTTTAACGATCGATCCCTCATTTGCAAAAAATTGAGCAGAACCTACTCCTCCTTGATTTAAACCCAGGCCAAAGATTAGGACCTTCTTATTTTTAAATTTATTATTCATGTATGTTATTATATCGTTTTGATCCTAAGAATGCGAAAATGAATAATAACCCGATTGGAATTTTTGATTCAGGTATAGGCGGATTAACTGTTGTAAAAGAAATTATCAGGGTATTGCCTGATGAGAATATTGTTTATCTGGGAGATACTGCCCGGGTGCCGTACGGTACCAGATCAAAGGAAGTAATAACAAAATTTGCACTTGAACTGGTTAATTTTCTTTTAAAAAGAGAGGTTAAATTTTTGGTAGTTGCCTGTAATACTATTTCTGCAACCTGCCTTAATGAAATAATCAAAGTTTCCCCGGTTCCTGTTTTAGGTGTGGTTGATCCTACCATAGAGTTTGCAGTTGGTATGACAAAAAATAAAAAAGTTGGGGTTATAGGTACAGCAGGAACAATAAACAGCAGGGCTTATGATCAAAGAATCCTTCAGGGTAATGCCAAAATAAAGGTAAGCAGCGTTGCCTGTCCGCTTTTTGTTCCCATTGCGGAAGAGGGGTTGGCTGATCATCAGGTTGCCAGGTTAATAGCAACAGACTATTTAAAGGATTTAAGAAATAACGGAATTGACACACTTATTTTAGCTTGTACGCACTACCCTTTAATGCGTAAAATTATCGAGGAGACTATGGGAAGTGAGGTTGTCTTGATAGATTCGGCAAAGCCGACAGCAAAAAAATTAAAACAAGTTCTCAAAGAAAATAACTTGCTATCGAAGAAGAAAAATCCCAAATATGAATTTTATGTTACGGATGCGCCTGAAAGGGTTTTAAAAGTTGCCAGCCGCTTTTTTGGTAACGTGCTAAACGGTTACTTGAAAAAAATCACTTTACCAATTCTTTAGCCCATTTATCCGTATCTCCTGCTCCCATAAAGAAAACAATATCATCTTTTTGAATCTGTTTTTTAACCTCAGACATCAATTGATCTACACTATGATACTCTAGTGTATCATAACCTGCTGATTCGGCTATTTGTTTTGAGTTGATTGTTCCGGTATCGATTTCCCTGCTTGGATAAATATCAGTAATTATTATTTTATCAACCGGTATTTGTTGAAAAACTTTGACAAAATCGGGAAAAAGGGCTTTTGTTCTGGAAAACATATGGGGTTGGTAAACAAGCAGAATTCGTTGTTTAGGAAACTTTTCTCTTGCTGCTTCCATAGTTTTGGCAATTTCTGTTGGATGGTGTCCAAAATCTGAATAAACTTTGGCGCCTTTGTATTCCCCAATATATTCAAACCTCCTCCCTACTCCGGAATAGCCGGATAAGCTTTGCTGAATGGTTGATGGGTTAATTCCTAAAATCAGGCCGACTTGAAACGCAGCTTTGGCGTTCATTTTGTTAAACTCTCCTGGAATTTTTAGCTCTACACCTAGTTCGTTTTTCGAATAGTCCAAATACTGTACATTTGTACCACGAACAGAGGACATTTGTGATTGCGGTTCTTTCATAGCAACTTTTATTACTTCGGCTACTCCCGGATCAGTTAAATTAGCAACTACGCTTTCTTTTGCCTGAAGAAGGAATTTTTTAAAGCTTTCTTTGACCGCTTCAAAATCTTTGAAATATTCCGGATGATCCATCTCGATATTGGTCACAACCGTAATATCGGGCTTTAAGTGCAGGAAATTATCATTAAATTCATCTGCCTCCACTATAAAATAATCTTGAGATCCTTCGCCATGTACCGATCTCTGGTACATGGCTTCGCTGCGCTCAGGATGACGACTGGTACATGGCTTCGCTGCGCTCAGGATGACGATGAGATGGAGTTCGGTAATTTGTCCCCCACCATGGCACTATGGCACCAAGTTCAACAGTTGGGTCAAGTCCAGCATCTTCTAAAAGTTTGGCAATCATGGCAGTTGTTGTGGTTTTGCCGTGGGTGCCGCAAACAGCTATGACAAATTTATCTTTAGTTAAATATTCCCCCAAAAACTGCTGCCAGGTCATAACAGGAATTCCTCTTTTCTTAGCTTCCAGAAGTTCCGTATTATCAGGGTCAAGGGAAAAAATGGCAGGTGTAACTGCCAGAATATCTACTAAATTGTCATTCTTGCTTCGCGAAGCAAGCGCAAGAGATCCTTCACTACGTTCAGGATGACAATATAAATGTTTAGGATTGTGGCCGGTAAAAAGCTGATCTTTTCTAAAAACAGAAGTAAATTCATTGTTTGGTTCTAAATCACAACCAGTAACCTCAAAACCCTGAGCTTCCGCAATAGCAGCAGCTCCTGATATTCCGCTCCCTCCAGTTCCCAAAAAATGTACCTTCATAGGGAGATTATATATCTAATGTTGCCATTTTAGCATGGGTTTGGATGAAGCGTTTGCGGGGAGGGACCTCATCACCCATAAGCATGGTAAAGACTTCATCAGCTGCTGTTACATCTTCTATAGTGACCTGCTTTAAAACTCTGTTTTCCGGATTCATGGTAGTTTCCCAAAGCTGTTCCGGGTTCATTTCTCCCAAACCTTTATATCTCTGAATGATAATGCCTGGACTTTTTAGCATTCTGGTTTGTCCAGAATCTTCCTCGTTGGATTCTGGAGTCGCTTCGCCCGCCTTTGGCGTGGCTTCGCCCCCCAGAATGACATTATTGGTGTTGGTACTAGCTTTGCCGCCCCTGATTTGTTTTAAGATTGAGTCTCTTTCTTCATCAGAATAAGCATAATTTACTTCCTTTCCCTTTTGGACTTTATAAAGCGGAGGCTGGGCAATGTACATGTAGCCTTTATTAATAACTTCCGGCAAATACCGGAAGAAAAATGTCAAAAGCAAAGTCCTGATGTGTTCTCCGTCTACATCAGCATCTGTCATAATGATGATGCGGTGATACCTGATTTTGCCGTAATCAACCGTATCCCCGATCCCTGTTCCTAAAGCAATAACTAAAGATTTAATTTCTTCAAATTCCAAAATTTTGTCCAGTCTTGCTCTTTCCGTATTCAAAATCTTGCCTTTAAGCGGTAAAATTGCCTGCGATTTTCTGTCCCGGCCTTGTTTTGCGCTTCCTCCGGCGCTATCCCCTTCTACTATATATAGTTCAGATTCTGCAGCATCCCGGTTTTGACAATCAGCAAGTTTCCCAGGTAAAGTCATTCCTTCTAAAGCACCTTTTCTTATCACTGCATCTTTGGCAGCTCTGGCTGCAGCTCTTGCGCGTGCTGCCAAAAGCACTTTTTCCATAATCCTGCGGGCATCCTGGGGGTTTTCCTCAAAAAACATATCCAAACCGTCTTTGACAACCTGGGCTACAATTGGTTGGACTTCTGCATTGCCTAATTTTTCTTTTGTTTGGGATTCAAATTGAATTGTATCTGAGTCCATCTTGACGGATATAACAGCTGTTAAACCTTCCTTGATATCTTCACCGGTTAGGTTTTCATCTTTTTCTTTGATAGCTTCAATCTTACGGCCATAGTCATTAATTGCCCGGGTTAAAGCAATCCTAAAGCCTGTTAAGTGGGAACCGCCTTCTGTGGTAGGCACTACATTGGCAAAGCTTTCTACATTTTCAGCAAAGCCGTTATTGTATTGGATAGCTACTTCCACATCTACTCCCCCTACCTCTTTGTGGATTAAAATCGGTTCCGGGTGCACAAGTGTTTTATTTCTATTTAGATGTTTTATCAAAGTTGCCAGGCCTGACTGGAAATAAAAATGGTGTTCTTTTCCAAGGCGTTCGTCATAAAGATGGAAGAAAATTCCCGCAACTAAATATGCTACCTGCCTGAGTTGTTTTTCCAGCTTATCAAACTCAGGGGTAATGGTTGAAAAAATTGTCTTGTCGGCTAGAAAGGTTATTTTAGTACCGTTTTTTACTTTCCAGTTGAAAGCAGTTTTAAACGGCAGGTCAGGATTTTGAGTAGTTAAGGCAACTTTGCTTTTTGCTTTGCCTTGAGAGTATTCCTGATAGTATTCTTTTCCGTCTCGCCTGACTTCTGCCCTTACATAATCAGATAAAGCATTGACTGCTGAAACCCCGACACCGTGTAAACCTGTGGATACTTTATACCCGCCTTCGCCAAATTTGCCTCCGGCATGCAGGGTTGTCATGATAACTTCAAGGGCAGAAACACCGACTTTCGGGTGAATTTCAACCGGAATTCCCCTGCCGTCATCAGCTACTGTTACGTAGTTATCTTCGTGTAAAACTGCCCAGATATTTTTGGCATGTCCTGCTAAGGCTTCATCAATAGAATTATCTACGACTTCTTTTATAAGATGATGCAGGCCTCTTAAGTCCGTGGATCCAATATACATTCCCGGTCTTTTGCGGACCGGTTCCAATCCTTCTAAAACTTGAATTTGTTCTGCAGAATATTTGTTGGAATCTTTGGTCATAAAAGAATGTCATTCTGAGGTGAAGCCGAAGAATCTCTCACGAATGTGAGTGGATCCTGAAACTAGTTCAGAGATCCTTCGCTCGCCTCGCTATCGCTTTGGCGAAGCGAGTTAGTCGCTCAGGATGACACTATATGTTATCTTATCATTTTACAATAGGCATTACTAGCATTAAATATTCCAAAATTGCCCTGATATTTACATTCTGCTTACACCACTGCTCTGCCTGTAAAAGTTCATCTAAGAAATTTTTTATTTTTGTTAATGGCTTTGTGTTTAGAAGGGTTTCTCTGAAAGCAAAAACCAGAAAATGCAAAAATTCTTCTTTCTCTTTCAGCTTTTCAATATATTCAAAGCGTTCTTCGTAAGAAGAGTTGAGTAATTTGTCTAAGTCTTTGATGTATTTATTATGATACTCTAGTGTATCATAACTTCTGGCCTCAAAATTAATAATTTCACACCTTGATAGTATGGTTGGCAGGAGGTTGGAGGCAGAACTTGCTCCCAGAATTAAGATCGCATTTTCCGGTAATTCTTCTATGGTTTTTAAAAGTGCATTCTGTGCTTCGATAGTCATTTCAGAAGTATCTTCCAAAACTGCTGCCCTGCCTTTTGCAGAATAGGGTTTTAAAGAAAAATGCTCTTTAATCTTTCTGGCTTCTGCAATCCCCAATTTTTCTCCTGTCTTAATGTATAGCAAATCCGGATGTTTTACGTTCCCACTCGTCAAGTGGGAAGCTAGAGTTTTCTGGATCTCCTCTTTTATCTTCGTAACATCAGGACAAATTAAAAGCCTTGCAATCACCAGGGAATTTTAACATAATGAATATATGTCTGATCCGGCTGCCCAAAATACCCAGGATACTTCTTTGGAGGATATCCTTTTTAAAGAAAAATACATAGATGCGGATCAGCTTTCTGCGGTCAAGCTGGAAAGTATTAACTCCGGCCAGCCCATTGAGAAGATTCTTTTGCAGCGCAATGTAGTGCCTGTTGATAAAATAACCAAAGCTAAAGCGCAGATTTTAAACGTGTCTTATGTTGAACTGGAAGGCAGGGCTATTGCTGCAGACATTTTAAACTTAGTCCCGGAAGCAGCTGCCCGGCGTTATAAAATCATCCCGTTTGAAAAAAAAGGAGAAGAGCTATGGGTGGCAATGGCAGATCCTTTAGATATCCAAATCAGCCAGTTCGTTGAAAAAAGAGCAGGCCTTAGGGTCAAGCCGTTTCTGGCGCAGGAAAAAGACATCCTTAAAGCAATCTCCGACCAGTATGCCCAAAATTTAACTTCAGAAGTAACTTCTGCTTTAAAAGAAGTTGAAGCTGTTCAACCGGAGGCAGTTTCAGCAACCGGCCCGGAAATTTTACGGGAGGCGCCGGTTTCCAACATTATAGACCAGCTTTTGCAGTATGCCATCAAAAGCCGTGCATCTGATGTTCATATCGAACCTCAGGAAGACCGGACCAGGGTCCGTTACAGGATTGACGGTATTTTACAGGAAAAAATCCTTCTGCCTAAGGGAGTGCATGATGCGTTGGTTTCCCGGATAAAGATTCTTTCTGTTTTAAAAATTGATGAGAAAAGACTGCCTCAGGACGGCAGGTTTACTTTTACCTATGAAAAAAACATTGTTGATCTGCGGATTTCTACCATCCCCACGGTTTTCGGGGAAAAGGTGGTTATGAGGTTGCTTCCAAAATCATCCGGCGCGCCAACTCTTTTAGAATTAGGACTGCGGGGAAGTTCCTTAAAAAATTTGGAAACTCAAATGCTCAGGCCTCACGGAATTATTTTACTCTGCGGTCCGACCGGCAGCGGTAAAACAACTACCCTTTATTCGGTTTTGAGTAAGATTTCCTCGACAAGGGTTAATGTGGTTACAATCGAAGACCCGGTTGAATATCAAATTCCCGGGGTTAACCAGGTGCAAGTAAATACCGGTGTCGGCTTGACTTTTGCATCAGCCCTAAGAAGTTTTCTGCGGCAGGACCCTAATATTATCATGGTAGGTGAAATCCGGGATACTGAAACTGCTGATCTGGCAATCCAGGCAGCTTTAACCGGCCACCAGGTTTTTTCTACACTTCATACCAATTATGCTGCAGGGGCTCCCCCGCGGCTTTTGGATATGGGAATTGAACCTTTTTTGCTGACTTCTGCTTTAAATGCGGTTGTGGGGCAGCGGGTTGTGCGTAAAATTTGCCCGCACTGTAAAATAGAATTTAGTGTGCCACCTGAGGTGGCTGAAAACATTAAAGCGGTTTTAGGCAGGTTTCTTCCGGAGTCTTCTTATGCTTCCCTGAAGCTTTTTAAGGGCAGGGGTTGTTCATTTTGTCTGGAAACAGGCTATCTGGGCAGGATTGGGATTTTTGAAGTGCTTTCTGTTACAGAGCAGATTGTCAAACTGATACTGGAACATGCATCTGCAGGCGATATTGAAAGAGAAGCTGTTACGCAGGGAATGGTTACAATTAAGCAGGACGGGTATTTGAAAGTTTTAGAAGGGATAACGACTTTGGAGGAGGTACTGAGGGTAGCACAGGATTAGGATATGAATATTCAACAACTACTGGATTTGACAATTCAAAGAAACGCTTCGGATTTACACTTGTCTGTTGGTTTTATTCCAACACTCCGTATCCACGGTGAACTTGTGCCGGTGCGCGGAGAGGAGACTATTTCCCCCGAACAAATTGAAAGTTTAATCAGGCCTCTTGTTACAAATATGCAAATGGATATTTACAAAAATACTTTTGAACTTGATTTTTCTTTTGAATTTGGAGGAAAAGCCAGGTTCAGGGTTAATTTATACAGACAAAAAGGGCATCCGGCAGCAGCTTTAAGGCTTATCCCCTACCGCATACCGGCCATTGAAGAGCTGGGCCTGCCGCAGGTTGTAAACAGATTAGTGGGTTTGAAGCAGGGGTTTATTTTGGTGACAGGACCAACCGGCCACGGCAAGTCTACAACTTTGGCTTCATTTATAAATGAGATTAATAAAACCAGGGCAGCACATATTCTCACCATAGAAGACCCTATAGAATATGTATACCCTCCTGGTAAATCCTTAATCGAACAAAGGGAGATGTACAGCGATACTAAATCCTGGCAAAACGCCCTCCGTTCTTCTTTGCGGGAAGACCCGGATGTGGTTTTGGTCGGCGAGATGAGGGATTTGGAAACCATTGCTTCAGCCATGACAATTGCAGAAACAGGACACCTTGTTTTTGCCACCCTACACACAAATTCAGCTGCACAATCAGTTGACCGGATTATTGATATTTTCCCCGAGGTACAGCAGGGCCAGATCAGGCTTCAGCTTGCAGCAACTTTGGAAGCGATTATATCGCTGCGGCTTATACCGACAATTGAACCGGGACGGATTTTGGCAGCTGAGATTTTATTTGCCGTTCCTGCTGTCAGGAATGTCATCAGGGAGGGTAAACTTTATTTACTTGACAATATTATTGAGACATCAGGAGAGCTTGGGATGCAGACTATTGAAAGGTCTTTGGCTGATTTGGTAAAGCGCGGGAAAATCTCTGAAGAAACAGGCTTAAAGTATGCCCTGCGACCGGAGCTTTTAGGCAAGTTGTTGAAATAGAATGGAATTTAATTATATTCGTAAACTCATGTAATTTAAATGGAATTTAATTATAAAGCTAAAGATCTACAGGGGAATAATCATGTTGGCAGTGTCCAATCTACAGACATCCATGCTGCGGCTGCAGTTATACGGAAAAAAGGGTTAATCGTTATTTCCCTGGAGCCTAAAAACCGTCATGTATACGGGTTTCTGGACCGCTTTTTAAACAGGGTTGGTTTTGGGGAACTGGTTATAATGACAAGGCAGCTTGCAACAATGGTTTCTTCCGGTTTGGTTTTATCGGAAGCAATAGATATTTTGGAGGAACAGGAAAATAATAAATTTTTAAAAAGGGCTTTAGGTGATATCTCCCGTGATATTAAAGGCGGCCTTACTTTAGCTCAGGCTTTGTCTAAATTCCCCACTATTTTCAGCCACCTTTTTATTAATCTGGTCAAATCCGGCGAGGCTTCAGGTAAACTTGATTCTGTGCTTTTGCAGATGGCTGATGGTTTAGAAAAAGACCGCGAATTCCAGGCAAAAATCAGGGGTGCAATGATTTATCCTCTGGTTGTTATCACTATGATGATAGTGGTGGTTATTATCATGATGGTTTTTGTTATTCCCAAACTTGTAACCTTCTACTCCCAATCAACGATAGAATTACCTCTCCCGACGAAAATATTAATTACAATGTCCAGCCTGTTTACAAACTTCTGGTGGCTGGGGATACTTATTTTGGTTGGAGGGTTTTTTGGTTTCCGGAGATGGAAGCAAACTCCGAAAGGCAACATGATTTTCGGCAAATTAGTTTTAAAGATGCCGATTGTCGGAAAAATTGTTACAAACGTTACCCTGACTAATTTTAACCGTACTTTCGGGCTCTTAATCTCGGCAGGAATCCCTTTGCTTGATTCAATCGGGATTGTTTCTGATTTAACGGATAACCCGGTATTTAGGAACGCTTTAAAGGATGCTTACAGCGGAGTTGAAAAAGGATTGCCTTTTTCCTCGCTTCTTACTGCCACTATTTTTCCCAAAATCGTCAGCCAAATGGTCAGGGTAGGTGAAGAAACAGGTAAAGTAGATGAGATATTTTTTAAGCTTGCGGAGTATTTTGAATCGGAATCTGACCACCTGGTTAAGAACTTGACTGTGGCAATAGAACCAATAGTTTTGATAATTTTGGGTATTGGTGTAGCGTTTTTAGTTATTTCTATAATCTTGCCGATATATAAACTCACAACTAGTTTCTAATTCAAAATTCAAAATTTAAAATGCAAAATTACAAGTTAAAATTCAAAAGTCCGCCATGGCGGACTACCAAAATTTTAACTTTTGACTTTTAACTTTTGACTTTTTCTTAATTTGGTCTCTTGACTAAGACTGACAGCTTATGTCTACAATGGAATATACAAAGGGGGTGAGAAAATTTTGAAAAAATCTGCTCAGGTTCTACACAAAGGATTTACTTTGGTTGAACTTTTAGTTGTAATTGCAATTATTGCCATATTGGCAGCGGTGGTTGTTTTGATTATTAATCCGCTTGAGCTTACCCGCAGAAGTAAAGATGCAGCCAGGCTTACAGACCTTGCCAATTTACAGCAGGCCATTAATGTAGTGATGCAAGAGGTGGCAGGCGGTACAAACGTTGCCTGTAATGGTGCAGTTGGTTCACCTGCTACTTGTAGGGATGATAGTACTGGTGTAGACGCGGCTGCAATAGCTGCAAAAAGGGTTATAGTTGGAACTGGTTGGGTGAGAGTTAATCTGTCTGCTCAAACTAGTGTAACAGTCCCAACTTTGCCGATTGACCCTGTAAATGATGCTACTTATCATTACACTTATTGTGGTAGCGGTGATAATTGGGAGATATTTACCGAGCTGGAATCAAATCAGCAAATACCCAAGATGGCCAATGATGGTGGATTGTTAAATGATACTGCAACTCTTCATGCTGCAAAGTATGAGGTTGGGTCAGTGCTTAATTTAACCAGCCAGGCTTTTTGTACTTATTAATATGATTTGGGGATCAGCCGGATTTTTAACTGGTACGGTTTTAGGAAGTTTTATTAAAGTACTGGCTGATCGGAGTTTAAGCAATAAATCGTTTAGGGGAAGGTCGTACTGTCCGTCCTGCAGAGCAGGACTCAGGTGGTACGACCTTTTTCCGATTTTCTCATATCTTTACCTTCGGGGAAGGTGCAGGTACTGCAAAAAAAAGATCGGGATAGAATATTTGCTGGTTGAGGTGGGGATGGGGTTGCTGATAGGTTTTCTGTTTTGGCAGCAATCCAGCGATTTTCAATTTACAATTTTCAATATACAATCAATTTTCAGTTTGCAATTTTCAATTTCCCATTTTAAAATTCCCATTTTCCTTCTAGAATTATTATTTAAAACCTTTTTTATAGCAGTTTTGGCTATTCTCTTTTTAACTGATTTGAAAAAAATGTTTATTCCTGACCGTATCACTATACCCTCTATCCTGATTGGTATTGTTTTAGGGTTAATAATTACTGTTATAAAAATTGCATACCTTTACTACACACTTTTACAAACTCCCTTAGGCAGGCAACTTCTTCCGCCTAAGAATGAATATTTTATGAGACATGTTTATTTGATAGCAGAACCTTTTTTTGGGTCTTTATTAGTAGGAACTGCTATTGCTGGGTTTTTCTTAAGTTTGATAATAATTACCCGCGGCAAAGGGATGGGTGGAGGGGATGTAAAATTAGGGGCTTTTATAGGGATAATGTTAGGGTTTCCTCAGGCTTTGTTTGCTCTAATTTTATCATTTTTGACAGGTGCAATATTATCTGTAGTGCTTATAATTTTAGGAAAGAAAAGTTTTGGCCAGACAATCCCTTTCGGGCCGTTTTTAGTTTTAGGAAGTTTGATTATGCTTTTTTGGGGTGCTCAAATTGTTGACTGGTACCTTTCCCTATCGGGTTAAACTTGAACGGCAATAAATATTTATTCCTGCTTCCAGTTTAGTGCAAACCTTCCAAGCTTTGACAGTATTTTCACTTAAAAGACCTGGTACGTTAGGGTCTATTACAGTACTTAGTTCGTCATAGACGGCACCAGTAGTGGGTGGAGGCCAAGGATTAGGAGGAAAGTTTACGGTAAACAAGTCGGTGCGTGGATCGACTGGGGGGGTTATACCACCAGTGTTAACCGCTATGACATAGTCAATTCCTGAGGGGTCTTTGCCCAAATAGGCATTACTACCATTTTGGAATTCAGCTTGTAAATCAGTTGTGGTAAAAGTATAAGTCCCGTTGTTGTTTCTTTTTGATTCAATTGCATTTGCGATATTGTCAATTTCAGCCCTTCTGACAGTATCCCTGCCTCTTCCCTGCACGCTTGAATAGATAATCATTGCGAGTGTTGATAAGATTGCCAGGATGGTGATAACTACTAAAAGTTCAACTAATGTAAACCCATTATGAGAATTGGACAGCTTATTCTTCATTAATACCAGCATGGCATAAAAATTATCAAAAAGTCAAGGTTTTTTTGTGAGCATGCTCTTTTAAGATTTTAATTATGATAGTATTGAATACTAATTCAAAAGTTAAAATTTAAAATGCAAAATTACAATTTAAAATTTAAAAGTGATTTGAAGACGAGATGTTTTAAGTTCAGTCTTGCAGTAATTACTTTTATTGATTCGCTACCCAATAAAAGAGCAGCCTGGATTATAGCAGACCAGTTACTGAGGGCTGCAATGTCAATTGGCGCAAATCTTATTGAAGGAAGCGCGGCTAGTTCCAGACTCGAATATAAAAAATATTATGAAATAGCTCTAAAAAGTGCTAATGAAACAAAATACTGGTTATGCTTGCTTAGAGATTCGGGATTGGCTAATAAAGAAGCGACTGAAAAATTATTAACTGAAGCAGTTGAAATTGCCAATATGCTGGCAGCCGGGGTTATGAAGTTAAAAAAGAAAAACTTTTAACTTTTTACTTGAACTTTTGACTTTTGACTTTTGAATTTTAAATTAATATTAAAGCCTAAATTGGGTCTTGACAAGGGTTTTTAACTATGCAAATAATGGATTAGACAAAAAAATAAATGAAAAAGTTTCTGCCTACTTCGACTTCGCTCAGTATAAACAAAACTTATAAAAATTCTGCTGGTTTTACCCTTATAGAACTTCTGGTGGTCATTGCAATAATTGCAGTTCTGGCTGTCATGGGCATGGCAGTTTTCTCGGGTTTAACGGGTAGAGGAAATGATAGCAGAAGGCTGGCAGATATAAAAGCTATTTCAGATGCTTACGAGAATCAAAGAACAGCAACAATGGCAAATTATGGAACTTTAGCACTCGCAAACGCTAACTTTTCAGGTGGTACAATCCCAGCAGATCCGATTACCACAAGACGTTACTGTATTAATAGTACTACTGGCACCACTGCCGTAGGTAACGCTACAGTAGTTACTGCAGGTGACGGTATTACTAATGCAGGAGCTTGTAGCGGTGCTTGGTCAGAAGTTGGCACATCAGCTCTTGCGGCTAACACAACCTTCTTTAAAGTTTGTGTTTTGCTGTCCAATAATACCGACATAAGATGTGTGGGAAGCAAGCAGTAATAGCTCTCTATTAATTTTCCTGTATAATTTGAGAAGTGAAATTAAAAGTCCTCTTTTTTCTGACAGCTCTTCTGGTTATTCGCTCATTTTTTATAGTACCACTGGATTCATTTATGTGGATTCAGAATGGTAGGTTGTTTCTTGATGCAATACTGAAGGCTGATTTTCAGGAAACATTCTACATAGATGTAGATGTGCATCCTGGCTTAACAGTTGAATGGTTATCTGCTTTGCTTCAATTCTTTTTGCCTTCTAATCTCCAATACCTTCTGGTGCCTTTGCATAATGTCATATTATCTTCATTTCTGGCAATTTGTTTGATTTCAGGATTTTCAATTTTAAGTAAGAACTTCAGCCGTGAGGCTATAGTATCGTCTGCTGTTTATATAATTTTGTTACCAAGTCTTATTATAGTTCCCGGATCTACTTATTTGGATTGGGTTCTTTCAGGTACTTTGTTTTTGTCTGCTGCTTTATGGGTAGGATACTTAAATAATAAAAAGGCGAGCTTGATTTTTTGGGTAGGTGTTTCAATAGGCCTGGCTCTTTTAACAAAATATAAGGCACTCTTTGTCTTCCCCGCTTTTTTGCTGGGGGCTTTGCTTAAAAGCTATTCCATAAAGAGCTTGATTAGGCCAGTTGGTTCAATATTCTTGATTGCTTCTGTAGTTTTTTTCCTCTTTTACCCCGCTATGTGGGTAGATCCGGGACGTGTTTTATTCAGCCTTGTTATAAAAAATGAGAACAGCCCTTATTTTACTGTCAGTTTATCCCATATCGGTGAAGTTTGGAAGCAATTTCTTCGGATAGGTATCAATCTTAACCCGATGATATTTATAGGATCAGTGCTGACTATATTCTGCCTGTTTACTAATAAAGTTAAGAAAGAAATACTATTGCCAGGAATAGTAGGCTTGGTTTATATGATCTCACTTGTTGTTGCAGTTCATTTGATTTTTTATTCCAGGACGCAATTTTTAACTTCTGTTTATCAACTGGAAAGATATTCTTTGCCTGCCATAATGCTTTTTACAGTTACTTTTTTTGGGGTGATTTATGAAAATCAAAGGCTTGAAAAATCTTATTTACTACGCAATACCCTGATAATCTTACTATTTATGTGGGAGATTACTAAAATTGCTTTTTATATTATGTCTACTTATTCTCTATTTTAAGAATTTGTGTGCTGATTACCACTTGCATATTTTTCTTTGAAATTGGGATTGGTTTATTTTAGAAGATTTTTTTGGGTTTAATCTTTAATAGTAATTTTCGGGAAAGATCCCGATAGAATTTTAAAAATTCCTGCTTTTTAAAAGGAATTTTCATTTTTGGTAAGGTTTTAAATTTATCTGCATCCGTAATAATATTTGCAAAGTAGAATTCAGACAACCCCAGATCTTTTTGTTTGGCCAGTTCAAACATTTTGTCAAATGAAAGGTCTGTTTGAGTAAAAATGACAAAAAGGTCTATATAATCTTTAGGTTCAAGCCTTCTTCTTTATTTTCAAGAAAAATTTCATTGTAGGTTTGAGACCGGATATGCATGGTTAAAGTAGAATGTGTCGTATTAGCGATTTCCTGCATTGTTGTACGGAGCGCGAGTGTATCAAAGGGTAAAAGACTAAAAAAATCCAGGTCCTGACTTTCGCGGTGTGCCAGATAAAATGCCGAGAGAGCAGTTCCGCCTGTTAAAAAAAATGTTTTAGAGAAAGGAGACGCAAAAAATAAAGACAGGAGTGTTACCTGGTGTGGATAAAGGATAGGGTTATTATGTAATTTATACATGGTATCCCCAAATATTCAGAGTGTATTGCCAATTTTGCTTGATTTTTGGAGGCAGGCGTAATTTCTTGAACACCTTGACAATATCTTCTACTTTAAGATATTTCCAGATGTCTTCAAATTTTGCATGTGTCATAATGCGCGTCATAAGCCATAATTTTTCCGTTTCGTTATTACCGTGCAGGATAGAATGTAATTGTTTTTCATTGAGATCATAATCCCAGATAAAGTAAGGCCTCATAGAGTTAATTTTATCATAATCCTTGCATTTTTGTCTTAAAAGGTGACAAAATAGAGTTAATGCCTAAATCCCGTGTTTACACTGAGCGAACCTGTGGTGAGTGCAATCGAACCAGTCGAAGTGGTTTTACTTTAGTTGAGCTTTTAATTACCATAATGATTATTGGCGTGCTTGCTGCAATAGGGTTTTTTACCTATTCTTCTGTTTTAAAGCAGGGCCGGGACAGTAAAAGGCAGGCAGACTTAAGGGCAATCCAGTCAGCTTTGGAGCAATATTACAGCGACCAGGGTTTTTATCCATATGAACGACCTTATACATTTGGCTCTGATCCTCTCGGATTAGATGGACTTTTATCGGCAGAGTCGTCAACAGAGCCTTTTACGAACTCAACTGGTAATTATTACGTGCCTACCTCAAATAGAACGTATATAAATACTCTGCCAATAGATCCAATAGATGCATACACATATAGATATAGTTCAACCCCAGGCTGTGATAATAGTGCTGTAAGTGCTCGCTGTACCAATTATTGCCTGTATGCCAGATTGGAGAATTTATCTACTCCGGATTTAAAAGGTTGTACTGACTTGGGAGAAGGACATAATTTCGCCCTGACACCACCATGATAGGAAATTCAAAAGGCTTTACTCTGGTTGAATTGCTGGTTGTTATTACCATTATGGGGATAATAGGGGCTTTTGTTGTTGCCAATTACAGGTCTTTTGGAGAGAATCAGAGTTTAAAAAGCGATGTTTTAAACATTCAAAATATATTCCGGCAGGCTCAAACTGATGCTAGCACTAATGCACAATGTGATAATACCGGATCCACCGGGTACAGCGCCACATGGCAGCTTGATTTTTACCCGGGATTCGTCTATTTAAAATGCAAAAGGCCTGCAAGCCAGCCTACCCTAAAAAAAACACTTACCCTTGCTGACGGCATTGAAATACAATCGTCAAGCGGAGGCTTGTGTCCCATATCATCTGATTCTTTTGCAGGTTTGACAATAAAGTTTGCCCCTTTGACCGGCAAGATAGATTTTTTCAATTTCAATGGTGATGAATTTCCCGAGTGCAAAGAGCTTACAATTGGACTGGTAAATCACAAAACAGAAAACACCCAATATTTGATTATTGAAAAAGGAGGCAGGGTTTATGGGGAGTAATCATTTGACAAATGATAGTGGACAAAGCCTGGTGGAGGTGATAGTTGCCGCAACAGTTGGCATTATAGTAGTGGTAGCATTGACTTTTGCCACCATATTTTCTTTAAGGAATGCCAATTTTGCCCAAACTTCTGCCCAGGCTACAAAGTTGGCCCAGGAAGGGATTGAAAGGGTCAAAACAGGCAGGGACAGGAATTCTTCTATAACCGGTAATTTTTCAATAAGCGGTCAGAGTATAGGTTCCTGGAGTGACAATAACCTCTGGACAAATGAGATTAGTCCAAACTGTATACCGAATTGCTACTTTAATATAAACCCCTCTGGTGAATTACAATATCTTACTGCTGCTCCTTCTATTCCATCAAATGCAGAGCTAATCGACAAATTTCAACGTGTTGTAGTGTTATCAGATAACTCTTCTTTGCTGCCTGATGGCATTACACCCTCTTACAAGATTCAAAAAACAGTAACAGTTATTGTGACCTGGACAGATACTACCGGGCCGCATGAGTCAAGGTTGGCCACAATACTGAGGAAACTATGAAAAAAGGTTTTACCCTGGTTGAGGTTTTGGTAAGCATTGCCGTTATTGCAATTATTGGAACAATCCTGGTTGCTATTTTCAGTAATACCCTGCGCGGCAGCAATAAATCGCAGATTCTGGCAGTGATCAAACAAAACGGCCAGGCAGTTTTGGAAAATATGGATAAGGTGATCAGAAGTGCGGATTATGTTTTATGCCCGCTTGCTGATGATGATTATTTGGTGGTTGAAAAAGACGGCATCTATACCAGGTATAGATTTGAGAGTGATTCAATCAGGCAGGATAACCCTGTGAAACAGGTTGTCCCTGCAACAGGCCAGGAAGAAACAGATGATGCATTTATTATGAGGGTATGCAGTATGACTGATCTAATGACAGATGATACGGAACTCAAAGTTTTAACCGATACCAATACGAAAACAGGTGTTAAGGTGGAAAATGGGAAATTTATCAGAAACAGGTCTGCAGGATACAAAGACGGGGTGACGATAAAGTTTGATCTAAAGCCCGGCATTGGAGCGCCGCAATCAGTATCAGGCCAGATAAATCCGGTGACTTTTCAGACAACTGTTCAGTTAAGATAAATGATCGGAATTGACAATTGATAATGAACAATTGACAATGGAATAAGATGAAAAATGAACATGGCCAGGTAATTTTGATATTAATTCTGGTAATGACTGTGGCTTTGGCTATTGGTATTTCAGTGATCCAGCGCTCGCTATCTGACATTTCAACCGCTACCAGAGTGGAACAATCCAGCAGGGCTTTTTCTGCAGCAGAGGCAGGGATAGAAAAAGTCTTAAGCGGCGGCGGCCTTACTGTCAGTTTTGAGGATAACAGTTCCAATGCAACAGTCACCCAGAACTTACAACCGGCAGTAAACACCGGGTTTGGCTTCCAGGATCCTTTGGAATGCCCTCCTGGTAAATCCGGGCTTGCCAAAGAAGAGGTAGCCCAGGTTTGGCTGGCAGACCCTAATTCTGCAGCAAACCCTCCTGCAGAGTATTATAAGGGAACTAATTTGAGTGTTTTTTGGGGAGATTCAAGCGCTTCCTCAGACGACAAAGCTGCCCTGGAACTTACCTTAATTTATCACGATGGTACCGAGTATAAATCAAGGAAGTGGTTCCTTGACCAGCAGGCTGCTGTCAGGAACCCGGCGAATAATTTTAGCAAGGTTAATTGTACGCCGGTTACTTTTGCCTCATCAGGGATTAAATACCAGTGTAAATATGTTATCGGAGGCAGTGGAGATCCGGATGGCTTCTTGCCTACAGGTTTGATGCTGCTGCGGGCCAGGCTTTTGTATAACAAAACAAGCCAGCCGTTTGCAGTGCGTGCTGAAACTAATTGTCAAGATTGTTCAATCCCGCCCCAGGCTCAGGAATTGGTTTCAGAAGGTTTTTCCGGCCAGAGCAAAAGGACGATTCAAGTTTGCCAGATCTCAAAGGTTGTCCCCTTTTATTTTGATTATGCGGTTTTTTCTGCAGGTGATATAAATAAATAATGTCAAAAGAACGGGGTTTTTCCCTGATTGAATCCTTGCTGGTGGTGGTAATAATAGGTTGCGTTGTGCTTTTGCTTGCCAATATCCCCAATGCTTTAATGCTTGTTAGTAAAAGCCGGCATATGAGTTTGGCAAAAGAAATAGCTGCCAAGCAAATTGAAGATAAAAGGACAATAAATTATCCGGATATCGGACTGGGCAGCTCCCCTATTAGTGATGCCCGTTTGGATTTATTGCCCCAGGGCAGCGGTACGGTAATAATAGGCGTGGAAAATGAAGATACTCCGGATCCTGATGACTGGATCCCCTGTGCTATAGATATCTGTACAAACGGAGAAGCTGCAAAACAGGTAACAGTTACGGTTAATTGGGTTGACAATAATAAGCCTCAAACAGTTATTTTAAAGACGATGATCGCAGAAGGAGGGATTAACCAGTAAAGTGCAAAATGTTAAAAACAAAGGACTTACGTTAATTGAAGTCTTGATTGCCATGGGGATTGCCATTATAGCAGGCACACTGCTGCTTGTGGTTATTGTCAATACTACAGGTTTATTTTATAACCAGTCTGCAAAAGTTTCCCAGGGATTAAATATTAATGATACTTTGGCTGTAGTCAGAAGCAGCATAAAACAGGCAAGTTCGGTAGCCGTATCTTATACAGACGGCCCGACCACTTACACATCAGGCCCTGACCAGCTTGTTTTGAAAGTTTCTTCCGTAGATTCCTCAGGTAATCTAGTTTCAGATACCTATGATAACTTTGTTTTTTTTCTTGACCTGGATATTTTACATTTTAAAGTTTTCCCAAACCCGATAAGCTCGAGGAATCCAGTGGACCGGATACTGTCAACAACGGCTGATAATTTGAATTTTGCTTACTTTGATTCTGCTAACCCTCCTGTTGAAGTGATTCCAACCAGTGCAGCCAGAATTAAAATTACCTTAACCTTAAAGCAAAAAGCCGGCACAAGTTTTGAAACAAGTGTTGTAACATCGGAGGCAAATTTAAGAAATGACTAATTCTTTAAAAGGCCAATCCGGTCAAATTTTAATCATGGTATTTATTGCTTTAGGGATAGTTCTTTTTACAGTACTTTTTATGATTGGCGGGGCGCAAGTTTATTTTCAAAATGCCTCATATACAGCAAATGCGGAAAAAGCAACAGCTTTGGCTGAAGCCGGGGTAGATAAGGCTTTGGCTTCTTTAAATAAAACAGGAGGAAGCTACAGCGGAGAAGCAGAGACTGATTTAGGAGACGGCTCATATTCTGTAACTGTGACTTCCATAGATGCTGCAACTAAACTGATTGAAGCAACAGGGTATGTGCCCAATAAAGACCAGCCAAAAACTAAAAGAACAATTAAAATAAATACTTCCCGCGGTACAGGCGTGTCTTTTAATTATGGAATACAAGTGGGTGAAGGGGGTATTGAACTGGGTAACAGGAATACTATTTCCGGAAATGTTTATTCCAACGGAAGTGTTAGCATGGGTGAAAATGATATTTTAACCGGTGAAGTGTGGGTGGCGGCGGGAATTGCCCCTGTTGCTGACCAGCAAACTAATTGCGAGGGAGCAAATTGTACTGATTACTTATTTGGGCGCAATATCGGTGGCCAAGACAGGCTGGATATAGGTATGAGCTTTCGACCTTCGGTTACAGATAAGATCAGAAAAGTTTCGTTAAAAATTAAAAAAATCGGCAACCCGGCTGACGTTACGGTAAGGATTATGGGTGATGATAACGGGAAACCGAAAAAAAATGAGGTGCTTGCTACAGGCACTCTTTTTAGCAGTTTAGTGACCGGCGCATATGGCTGGATAGATGTAACTTTTTCAACTAATCCGCAGCTTTCGGCAGGAGCAACCTATTGGATAGTAATTGATACCTCATCTGATTTAAATAACTACTGGTCCTGGCAAAATGATCTGGCGCAAAGTTACAATAACGGACAACCCAAGTGGTCTCCTAACTGGAGTACCGGCAATCCGACCTGGAATAGTCTGGCCGGAGATTTAAGTTTTCAGGCATACATGGGTGGAACAGTTAATTCTTTGAATGCTGGTAACAACAGCGTAATACAAGGCGATGCTCATGCTAATACTATAGATGTATTCCAAATTAATGGGGATGCTTATTATCAGGCTATTACTCCCGGCAGCCGCGTGGGAGGAAGTTTCTGTCCCAATCCTAAATGCCATCCTGGTTCAGAGGATCCTGCTCCGCAATCATTTCCTATTTCAGATGCTAACATTGCTTCCTGGAAAAGCGAGGCAGAAGCAGCAGGTCCTATTTTTCAGCCAACTTGTGGTTCAGCTATTCCCTGGGGACCTGGTAAATATACCGGAAATTTGATTTTGAATAATACTTGCAGTATTAAAGTCAAAACTCCAATTTTTATAACAGGTGATATAAATATGGGCAACTCTAACACTTTTACGCTGGATTCTTCATATGGAGCTGGATCCGGGATTATTATTCTTGATGGTCAAGCCAAGATAGAAGGCAATACCAATAAATTTCTAGGGACAGGGATAGGAAACAGTATTCTGGTGCTGCTTACAACTTATGACTCAAGGACAAACGGGAATGAAGCAATAGAAATCGGCAACGGATCCAATACCGGTGTTTTTTATGCTGACAAGGGCATTATCGAACCTGGTAACGGTAATGATTTTAAGGAAATTACAGCATGGAAAATAAAGATTACAAATGATTCTTTTATTGATTATGACACAGGTTTGGCCTCAATCCTGTTTTCTTCAGGACCAGGAGGCACATATTCTTTGGTAAGAGGGACTTACCAGGTAAAGTAAATTCAAAATTCAAAGTTCAAAATTCAAAATTTTAAGATACTTTTAACTTTGCACTTTGAACTTTTAACTAATTTATGCTTACAATATAGATACAGCTATGGGAAAAATTACAGTTGGTTTGGATATTGGTTTTGCTTCTATTAAAGTTGTGGCTCTTTCAAAAGAAAAGGAGCAATACAAGCTCGTTTCTTTAGGCGCAATTGCTTCTTCCCAGCCAGGGATGATGTCTGATGCAGATACTGATTTGGAAGATCTGGCAAATACCATAAAAAGGCTTCTTGCTGCTGCCAGAATTGAACAAAAAGAGGTGGTAGCAGCACTTCCCGAGTCCAGAGTTTTCACCAGGGTAATTGATGATCTGCCTTATTTATCGGATAACGAACTTTCCTCAGCTATCCGTTATGCTGCAGAAGAGTTTATCCCCATGTCTTTATCTGATGTCAATTTAAATTGGCAGGTTTTGGTAAGGTCTGATCCAAAAGACAAAAATGCCAAAACCATAGTTTTGGTAATTGCCTCCCCCAAAAATGCAGTTGCAAAGTATATTAAGGTGTTGGAACTTGCAGGGCTTCGTCCAAAAGCCCTGGAAACAGACATAATAGCTGTCACAAGATCCTTAGTCGGAAATAACCCTTTTTCTCCCAGTACTCTGATTATACATTTTGGCGCCACCACCACAGATTTTGCAGCCGTGTCTAAGGGGCTCATCTGGTTTACCCGTTCTATCTCAAGCGGCGGCATGGCATTAACAAGGTCCCTGGCCCAACACTTTAATTTTGAAATCAGTCAGGCAGAACAATACAAAAGGATTTATGGCTTGATGGAGGATCAATTGGAAGGAAAAGTGGTTGAGGCGCTAAAGCCTGTTGTTAATATTATTGCAGGTGAAGGGAAAAGAGTTATTCAGGCTTTTGAGACAAAATATCCTGCAAACCCGATCAAAAGAGTGGTGGTTTCGGGCGGAGGTGCAAAAATGCCTGGACTTGTAGTTTATCTTGCTAATATTCTGGGGTTGGAAGTACAGGAGGCTGATCCCTGGTATTCAATAATCCGGGATAAAAGCTCGGTTTCAAAACTTGCCCAGGATGCGCCTTCTTATTCAATTGCAGCAGGACTTGCTTTAAGAGAAGATTAAGAATTTATGACCTAAGATGAAAATTTCAATTAATTTGCTTCCGCCTGAAACTATAGCAGAGGAACGGCAGAAATCGAGATTTTACAAAATCCAGTTTATCGGGATTGCTGTTATCTTAATAATGGTTTTTTTAGCATCTTTAACTTTAGCTTTGCAGGTTCTGCAAAGCCGTAATATTTCAGTTGCCCGGGCGCAACTTTCTGAGGAAGAACAAAAGGTTGTAAACCTCAAAAGCACTCAAGCTTCCCTGCTTCTTTTGAAAAACAGGCTGACAGTAATCAACCAGTATCTGGGGGTGTCGTCAAAATCATCGGCACTGTATAGACTGATTGATAAATTGGTTCCTCCTTCGGTTGTTGTCAATTCAATCAACATAGATAAAGGTGGTGATATGACATTATCCGCTCTGGTGGCTGATTCTGTAAGCCTGGATGATTTGCTGGACAGCCTTGTCTCAAAAGATGACAAAGAGAATAAGATAAGCCAGGTTTCGATTCAGAGTTTGGGAAGGGGCAGGGACGGACAATACAGGATTAGTTTTAAAATCGGATTAAAATAACAGGGTTTAATGAAAAAAGAAAACATAATTAAGTTTTATTTAAAATACAGGTTTTATCTTTTTCCGGCAGCGGTTTTCTTATCCAGCCTTTTTTTGATTATATTTGCAATCTACCCGCAGACTGTGAAATTAATAAATAACCAGAAAGTTGCAGGCGATCTTACTAACAAGTCGAAACTTTTAGAGGCTAAAGTTTTTGCTTTAGAAAGTTACGATAAAGAAGACCTATCACAAAAAGTTGGGGTAGCTTTGGCAGTTTTACCTGCTGACAAAGACTTTTTAGATGTTTTAGGTTTATTGCAGGAACAGGCTGTGCAGTCCGGATTTAGCATTACATCAGTTGCTTTAGGTAATACATCTAATAAAGCTGGTTCTGCAAGCAGCTATACTGTAAAGCTTGAGATGAAAGGTTCTAAAGTTTTATTCCAAGGCTTGTTGGATAAGCTGGAAAATTCCTCCCGTCTTACGAAAGTAGGGAGTATTGATATTATATCCCGTCAAACCACCCAATCTATTGATACATCCCTTGAGGTAGATGTCCTGTACTCCCAGCTGCCTAAAGATTTTGAGAAGGTGGATTCTCCGCTGCCCGAGCTTAGTAAAGAAGATGAAGATCTGATTGCATCGCTTATAAAAAACAGCACAACAATTTCCAAACCTGAAGAAATACAACAGACCCCAAGAGGTAAATCTAATCCTTTTGAATGATACGGGTTAGTAAATCAGGTCTAATTTTTTTAGTTTTTTCCAAAGATTTCTCCGACCGCCATTTTTTTATCTTTGCATGGTTTCCGGATAATAAGACTTCCGGAACTTTTTCCCCTTCAAATTCCTCCGGCCTGGTATATTGCGGGTATTCCAAAGTGAGCGGAGAGTCAGAAAAAGATTCGTTCAGAGTGGCCTCAGGCTTTTCCAAAACTCCTGGAATCAGTCTGGTAACAGAATCTACTATAACCATGGCCGGAATTTCGCCTCCTGTTAAAACATAATCTCCGATGGAAATTTCCTCATCTACGTATTTGTCAATAAACCTTTGGTCAACTCCTTCATAGTGGCCGCAGACAATGATTAAATGATCGACTTTGGAAAATTCTCCGGCTTTAGATTGTTTATATGGAGTGCCTGAGGCAGACATTAGGATAGTTGGTAGTTGGCTCGCCTCGCTTCGCGGGCGAAGCGGGTAGTTAGTAGTTGGTAGTTTGGAAATCACACTTTTAAGCGCTTTTTCTAAGATGTCGGCACGTAACACCATTCCTGCTCCCCCGCCATATGGCCTGTCATCAACAATTTTATGTTTGCCTTCGCCAAAATCGCGAAGATTTACAAGTTCAAATTCTACCAAGCCCTTTTTTTGAGCCCGTTTTAAGATTGAACAATTTAAGATTGGATCAAAGACTTCAGGAAAAAGAGTGATGATGAAGAATTTCATAAATATTGTGTTAGCGCAAAGTGTAAAGTGCAAAAGGTAAAGTTACAGCGTAGAACTAAAAGCTTTGAGTTTTACGCTGTAGTTTTGAGCCTTGCGCTTTAAGCTTTAAGCTGTTCAGATGGTTCTACTAATTGCAGGTTAACCCTGATGTTTTCAGCAATAGCCCGGACTGTCAAAAGTTTGCGGATTGCCCTTATAGTTTGACCGCCTTTACCGATAATTATTCCCATGTCAGATGGGTCCACAGCTAAGTTTAAGGTAATACTACCTTCTGTATTTTGTTCATCAATTACAACAACATCCGGTTTGGTAACCAGACTGGTTATGATAAAATTAAGCAGGTCTTTCATCGTCCTTCTCGCTTTCTTGACTTACTGGCTCTTCTAACTTCTTATCTTCGCTTGTCTGATCTTGATTTTCCAACTCGATTTTATCGTTTTGCTCGGAACCAGCTTGGTCAGGTTCGTGTACATCAGAGGTTGTACTCTCGCTGCTGACCTCGTTTGTCTCAGACTTTGCTTGTTCAGTTTCAGGTTCAGCTTGTGTTTCCGCCACTGCTTCTTTTGCTGGTTCTGTTTTCTCGGTTTCTTCAGACTCAGACTTTGCTTTTTCTGGATGATCCTCTTTTGGCTTTTCTGCCTTTAACTGTTCACTGTCCTCGCCTTGCTCGCCGAGCGAAGCTGGCTTCGCGGGCGAAGCGGGCCCTGCAACCTGTTTACTTGCCCCGCCTGCATCGCTTTGCCCCGCTCGCAACGGTGTAGCGTTATCGGGCGAGGTAGCACTGCGGGCAGGTTTTTTTGGTTTTCTTGGCGGTCTTTGCGGGGCTTTACCAATGATCCGTAAATATCCGGTGGAAAGCTGGGCCCCTTGTTTAATCCAATAGTCAATTCTGTCTTGCTTCAGTTTAATATCCTTGGGTTCTGTTAAAGGATTATAAGTTCCAAGCAGTTCAATGTAAGCACCTGTTCTTTTGGAACGTTCGTCAACCGCCACCACCCGATAAAATGGTTTCTTTTTGGCGCCGATTCTCATTAAACGAATTTTAAGCATGTGGTTAAGTATATAGGAGACAATAGCTACAAGTCAATCAGCGGTTAGGATATATTCTGTAACGCTTGTTTAGCAGCCTGTTCTTCTGCCATTTGTTTGCTGCTACCAAATCCTTTTCCCATTTCCTTTCCTCCGATGTATACGGCTACGGTGAATTGTTTGGCATGGTCCGGCCCTTGTGTTTTTAAAATTTTGTAATGGGGAGACTCTTTCAGTTTTTGTTGTATGACCTCCTGTAAATTGGATTTTGCATCTTTCGGCGGCCCCATTTCCAATTCTTTTTCAAAAAAAGGTAATAGTGTTTTATTGATGACCCCTTTTGTAGTTTCAAGGCCCTGGTCTAAAAATATACTTCCTAATAATGCTTCATAAGTATTTGCCAAAAGTTGCGGGTTATTTCTTCCTCCGGAAATTTCTTCTCCTTTAGAGAGCCTTAAATATTTGCCTAGCTCAAGCTTTTTTGCAGCTTCTGCCAAAGATTTGGTTTTAACTATGTGAGCCCGCAGGTTTGTTAGCTCACCCTCGGAATCAGAAGTTCTTTGGGAATAAAGATAGTAGGATATGATCAGGGATAATATTGAATCGCCCAAAAATTCCAAACGCTCATTGGACGCCATATCAAGCTTTACTTCATTTAAATAAGATCTGTGCAGGAAAGCTTGTTCCAGCAGTCTCGGATTTTTAAATTCTAAATTTAGCAGATTAAGGAGGTTTGTAAAGTCATTATTTGTCATTCAAGTAAATTATCTTCAACCAGGACAATTAAATCATCAATTTTCTTTAAATCTTCTATTTCCACATCGTTCAAGCTTACATCAAACTTTTGTGATAGATCAGCAAGCAAGTCATTTAGTTCAATCGGGCCTAAATTTAATTCTTCCCGAAGCAGCGCATGCCGGTCCAAATCTTCAACAGAAAGGCCCAGATGGTCAGCTATTGCTTGTAAAATTTGTATTTCCTGATTCATGTTTTTATTTCTTTTATTTGCACTAATTTCCCTAAAGCGCCGTTAATAAAACCTGCTGATGAGGAAGAGCCGTATTCCTTGCCTAACTCTACAGCTTCATCAATAACTACTTTCGGCGGTATCCCTTTATCTATTATCAACTCAAAAACTGCAATACGCAAGATAGATAAATCAATTTTGTTAATCTCCTCAATCGGCCTGTCCGGAGCAGACAGGGCAATGAGTTTATCAATCTTAGGAAGCGTTGATATTATTGGTTGGATTTTGGCAGTGGGTTTTTTGTCCGGTTGAAATTGCCAGGAAAATAAGTCCTGCATGAGTTTTCTTCTTCTTAAGTGTCTTGGGTCAGACTTTTTCTTCATGCGCGGGTAACTTGGACTTTTTCTTTAGTAACCGATTTCCCTCCGTAAAATCCACAACTTACACAAACTATATGAGGTTTTGTAAGCGTACCGCAATTTTTGCAAGACACCAGACTGACTGCTAAATTAATAGCAGCTCTTCTTGTTCTCTTTTGAGCTTTAGAATGTCTTCTTTTTGGTTCACCAGCCATAAGTATTGGATCAATCAGGCATTACTCCTGATGCCAGCTCCTGTAATTTTGCCTTGAGAAGCGGGTATTTGTCAAGGGCGGGATCTTCTGTTAATAATTCCTGGGCAGACTGTTTAGTTTTTTCAAGCAAACTTATATTGGAAAAAGAAGCTATTTTAAACTCAAACCTGCCTGATTGCAGCTTGCCAAAAATCTGGCCTGAACCCCGGATTTTCAAATCCAGCTCAGCCAGTCTTAAGCCGTCAAAAGTATTTTCTAAAAGTTTTAACCTGTTCCGTTCATCCGCTGAATAATTTGAGGTATACAAAAAACAAAATGACTGTTTGACCCCTCTGCCAACCCTGCCCCGCAGTTGGTGGAGTTGGGCCAAACCAAATCTTTCTGCGCCTTCTATAATAATGATAGTGGCATTGGGGTTATCCATACCTACTTCTACAACTGAGGTAGAAACCAAAATATCGGTCTTGCCCAGGCGGAAATTTTGAGTTACACCCCCCTTTTCTGTTCCCTTCATTCTGCCGTGTAAAAGATCCAATTTAAG
>JACPEY010000018.1 GCA_016183245.1 Candidatus Daviesbacteria bacterium | reverse complement strand
AGAACTGAGAACTGAGAACCGATGACCGAATTCTTTCCCCTGCTGGGACGAACTTTAATTCTGCCTCCTCCCATCCCGGCAAAAATTTCTTGATTAGCCAAACAGAAGTTATGGCGTCTAAATCGGGCGAGGCATGAGTAATAATAATTTTCATATTGAAATAAAGTATACCTTATTGATGAACCACTTGACAAATGGTGCGGGATATAAGACTATATTTATACTGCCATGGATCCAAAAAACCAACTTTCAGGGCTTGACCCAAAACTTAAAGAAGCATACGAACGCGTGATGGGAACCATTCCGCCTGCTTCGCCGAAGCCAAGCGGAGGCGAGCCTGCTTCGCCTCCTCCTCAACAACCACCAACTCAAGAACCAACTCCTCCCCCGGCTGCAATTCCACAATCTCCCGAACCTGCAGCTCTTCCTCAACAACCCGAATCGCCACCGCCTCCTCCAGCGGCTGAAACTTCTGCTGTGTCAAACGAACCTTCTCCTTCACCTATTCAGCCGCCTGTTCAACCGGCCGAACCTCCAGCCCAACCAGATATCAAACAACCTATTCATATTGCAACGGGGTTTGTGGCAAATGCGCCAAAAAAAGAAAAAGTGGGTGGTGGTTTAAAAATTTCTCGTCCAATTTTTATGGCTTTGGGCGTGACATTCCTTGTTCTCTACGTTTTTTTCTGGATCCGCGTCTTCAACCTTTCCCTGTTTTGAACCTTCCTGAAACCTCGCTAAGCGTTAAAAGTTCTGATTTTTGTTCGCTTCTTCTCTTCCATTCTATTTTATCTTGAGTTTTCTCCGAAACCACCAAGCGAACCGGGATTCCAATTAAATCCGCATCGGCAAATTTTTCCCCCGCCGATATATCCTCCCGATCATCATAGAGAACTTCAATGCCTTCTTTCTGTAACCTGGCATACACTTCATCGGCAGAATTTCGGATTTCGAATTTCGGATTTCGAATTTCGATCAGGTGAACCGAATATGGTGCCACCGACTCCGGCCAAACTATTCCTTCATCGTCATGATGTACCTCAACAATCGCCCCCACTGCCCTTGTAAGGCCTATTCCGTAGCTCGCAAACCAGGCAGGTTTTTTTTGACCGCTGTGATCGGTAAACAATGCTTTCATTTTTTCTGAATAATATGTTCCGAGAGGAAAAATATTCCCTACCTCAATTGCTCTTGCTCTCTTAAGCGGGCCATGCCCTAAATCGCATTGCTTACCTTCTTTTACCGAACTCACCTCTGCGTTTGCAGCAAAATCACCGCCCGGGCAGTAAACAATTTCATCTTCTCCTGACTCTGCGATCACCTGAAATTCATGAGTATTGCCTTTGGTAAAGACTCCGCCTGCCGCCTGAGTAAGTATTGCATCCAGTTCCATCCTTTTAAAGATTCTTTTATACGCCTCTATTACTTCTTGGTAGTACTTCGTCATGTCTTCTTCCGAAACATGAACGCTATACAAATCCTTCATTAAAAATTCTCTGCCCCTAAGAATTCCTGATTTGACTCGCTTTTCGTCCCTAAATTTTGTCGAGAAATGATAAATTTTAACCGGAAGATCTTTATAACTGCTAATATGCTTCCTCACCAGATCCATGACTATTTCTTCGTGTGTAAATGAAAGAGCATATTCCTTGTCATTTTTTTTGAATTGATACATAACTTCGCGAGCCGAATCCCACCTTCCTGTTTCATTCCAGATTTCCTTGGGATGAAGAAGAGGCATAAGAACTTCTTGCGCTCCCGTAGCATTCATTTCTTCTCTGATTATTTGTTCTATTTTCTGCTCAACTCTTCTACCTAGATGCAAAAGGGTGTAAGACCCCGCCATTAATTTATCAATAAATCCTCCTCGTAATAGAAGTTTTGCATTTACGGCAACTTCATCTTTTGGGGCTTCTTTTATCGTTTTTCCAAAAAGCTTTGAATAACGCATATATTACTACTTATAATTTTGCAATCCATATTTAGTATAGCACTGCCTCTCACTAATAACAAATAAGAACTAATAGAAAACAACAGGAATAAAAATTCTTATTCAATATTTAATAGCATCTAGTAACCCTTATTTCTCTACCTTTTTATGCTATAGCAAAATTTTGTAATAAAAGAGCTATAATCCTTAGAATTAGAAATTGAATCTGGTAAGTGAAAGTTCGCTTCGCTCTAATTCTCTAAATTTTAAAAACAAAACATACTT
>JACPEY010000072.1 GCA_016183245.1 Candidatus Daviesbacteria bacterium | reverse complement strand
TTAAGATGTGAAATGTTCAATGACAAATACAACAACAGAAGATTCCATGCTGCCATCCACTACCAAACCCCCTCTGAATATGTCTATAATTACCAACAAACACAGAAAGGAGAAGTGTACGTTATCTAGGCATCCTGTACATATGTTTGTATTGCAATATAAAATGTGGTAGAATATCTATGGTCGCGAGGTAATCGCGCCCATCGAAAGAAGGCCTTCTATTGAAGGTCTTTTTTCGTAATTAAGGAAATACTTTCAATCCCCAACCCTCTAGTTGGATTGTAAGGTAGGGAGTGATTCAGATTCTCTGCTATAATCAAATCATGCAAATAAGACTTGCCAAAGAAAGTGATGCAGAACTATTTTAGCAATGATTAGTATCACTTATTTTGTACATGGGACTACTATTGATAATGAAAAGGGTCTGTCTTCAGGGTGGAATGATGTTGAGCTATCTGAACTTGGAATTAAACAAGCAAAGGAGCTGAGAGATCAAACTAAAGATAAAAAATTTGATATTGTATTTTGTTCGGATTTAAAAAGAGCTACTGATTCAGCTAAACTGGCATGGGAAGGAATTTATCCAATTATTCCGGATCAAAGGCTTAGGGAATGCAATTATGGAAAATATAATGGGCAATTATCTTCAGTTGTAGAACCAATGCAGGAAAAGATGATTTTTTATAAATTTCCTGAAGGAGAAAGTTATGAAGATGTCAAAGGAAGGATAGATGATTTTCTAAAATCCTTGAAAGAAAATTATGATGGAAAAACTGTTGCTATTGTTGCCCATAAAGCACCGCAGTTGTCACTAGATGTACTTCTTAAAAATAAAACTTGGGAAGAAGCTTTTGCTGATGATTGGCGGAAGAAGAAAGCTTGGCAACTTGGGTGGGAATATATTCTCCAATAAATCTTACAATTATTAACGTAATAAAGGAGGATTAGTTGAGCGGTCAAGCGGAGTATTTTGACGTACTTTCTCATTTACCTTGCTTTCAAGTTTTTTAATTCTTCCTGATAGAGTAAATATATTTTCTTCAAAATAAGTTATATTATCTATTACTTCTTTGTAAGCTGAATACTCGCTGAAATTAAATGCCTGCCATTTTCTGATATTTCTAGTATCTGCCGGTGGATCCGCGTCATTTTTGTGCCAGGATTTTATTTGTTCAAAGGTCCCGTATTTATCAATAACATCCCCTATTTTTAAATCCAGCTGCATTATTGTAGAACCTGCCCAGTAAAGTTTTCTGTTATCTTCCGGTGAAATTTCATTCAAACCTTCCAGTTGGGTAACTACTTTTTCTGTATCTTCAATGCTTTCTTTCCAGACATTTTTTGCATCAGTTGAGAGATTGGTCAGGTAATAATAATCAATTTCTCCATTTACTGTTGGTTTATATTTTTGAGCAATCAGGCCGTCTATGTTTATTATATTAATAAAGGCAAACATAATGATTGTTACCAAAGATGTAGTTGCAAAAAACTCTTTTTCCTTAAATTCTTTATGCAAAAAACTCTTTTTCCTTAAATTCTTTAAATACTTTAATAAGGAATATGAAAAGTAAAAGCGCAAGCCATACAAGAAAAATGAATCCAAAAACACGCGCCCTGGTTAAACCGTGAGCATCAGCATAGAGAGTAAGACGCTTTATGGCAGAAAGTAAAATAAGACCTGTTTCAAGGGTAAGAAGGGCAGAGAAAAACTGCAGTAATAATTTCTGATTACCTTTTAGGTAATGTAAATATCTGAAAATGTAAATAATCACCCCGCTTGCCAAACTTGCTGCAATCAGTAGTTCAAAGAACCCTTTCCTGACATATTCAGAATAAGTAAGGCTGTTAATTCCTAACTGGTGTAGCTCCCTTTCTCCAACGCTTGTAAAAAGATAACGCAGCTGGATAATAATAAAAACTGCAAAAAGGGTAATAATGCTTCCTGAAATAATAGAAAGCTCGTGTGATTTATCTTCCGGGATAGCAATCTCTTGTTTGTCTGAAATTTTTTTTATAAATTTCGACAGTCCAAATCCCATCAATATTGTAAAAAGAACGGAAGAAATAATAGTTCTTTTACCAATACTTTCAAAAATATTTTGAGTTAGTTTACCAAAAATGGGATCAGCTAGTGTTAAAAGCAGCAGTAAAATGCCAACAAGAGGAAAAGTAATTAAAAGTCCGCGGATAAGAGCAGAAGATGTGTTTTTCGTTTTTAAAATATCTAATAATCCCTTAATTGATCTTTCAGTGACTAACAGGGGAATCAGTAAAAATGGGGGAATTTGAAATCTTAAATCTTCACTATATTTATATAAATAAAGGGCAGTAAGGGAAAAAAATATTGCTACTGATAAATCAATAAATTTAACAATCTCATTTCCTCTAAATGAAAAAAGGAAGGCAAAAAGAATACTTAAAACAGAAGAAAATAGGGCAAGATTTAAGTTTCTGCTCGTTTGCTCTTTTGTAAAAAAGAAATATATATTTAAAAATAAAAAGAAAATACCAATCCCTATTCCCCAACCGGACTGAAAGAATAAAATATTATAGACAAAAACAAAAACCAATGCAGCAACGGCTGTATTTTTAATATTTATCAAGGGATAAGTATTTTACCATATAATTTCAAACCGTTTTACTTTTAGAGTCGGGGTTCGGGGGAAATCCTCCCCGGGCCAGATGCTCCAGTCCTGGATTTGTTGATTAGGGGCAAGCCGCGCATTGGCAGCCCGGATTAAAGCTTTAATATCTATCTGCTTTTCATCCGGATTTTCCAGAAGCAAAACTGAATGTATTACAACTCTGCCTTTAATCTCCTTTCCAAAAACAACAGCATCGCGGACATATTGTTTTAAAACACTTTCTACATCTTCTGGATAAACATTTGATCCATCCGGGAGGACGATCATATCTTTTTTCCGTCCATGTAATTTTAGTCTGTTGTTTTCTAAAGACCCCAGGTCGCCTGTGTAATACCATCTGTCTTTATCCAGAACTTCTGCGGTAGCAGATGGATTATTCCAATACCCGGACATAATATTTGGGCCTTTGACCAGTATTTCTCCGTCATCAGCAATTTTGACTTCAACTCCCGGAAGGGGGCGTCCCACATAATGGTGATTTCTGTCAGAAATAGAATCACAGGTGACAACAGGTGATGCTTCGGTCATTCCATATCCCTGGACTACTTTAATGCCCACGTTTTCCCAGGAAGCTGCAAGCGACGGATCCAAAGGAGCTCCTCCGCAGACAAAGAAATCAAAATGCCCGCCCATTTTCCGGTGTAAACTGCTAAATAAGATACGGCGCATACTAAGGGGAAGATGCCGGCTAATCCGGTTGAAAAAATCCCATTGTGATTGTTTGCCCTGTTTTGCAACCTCCTGCTCAATACTTCTTTTAAATAGCTGCAATACTTGTGGTACTGTAGCCATACAGGTTATTTGTTCGTCATGAATGGCCCGAAGAAGAGTGGCAGGGGTTAAAGTATCTGTATAAACAACACCGGCGCCTTCTGCTACAGGTACTAAAAGTCCGGCGGTCATTTCAAACATATGGCTAAGCGGCAAAATCGACAGTAGTTTATCCTCCGGTTTAATTCTGACTACTTTTTGAATCGCTTCTATGTTAGCCAAAATATTTTGATGAGTTAACACCGCACCTTTTGGATTACCGGTTGTTCCTGAGGTAAAGACAATCTCTGCAGGGTCATCCGCTTTTGCTCTGAAATTAAGCGGGTAGGTTGCGGGTTCAGTTGTAAGCGTACTAATGCGTTCCATTGCTATAACAGGTATGCCGCAATCTGCAGGCAGTTCTTTTATTTGAGAAGCGCCGGCAATTATTGAACGGGGTTTGGTAGCCTCTATAACTCTACCTAAAAAATCAGATTTTGCTCTGACATCAAAGGGTACAGTGATACCACCCATTCTTAGAGCGGCAAAGTGGGCAATAACCCACTCCGGACAGTTTTGTCCCCACAAAATTACCCTGTCTCCGGGCCGTATTCCCTGAGACTCAAAATAAGCAGCAACCCCAAGGGTAGCTTCTTTAATCTGACCGTAGGATAAGTTCTGTAAAGGGTTTTTTGCAGACCAAAGTTTTAAAGAGCCTTCTGACTTTTGAGCAGAACGGTCTAATAGGTCAACTATTGAGCCTTCTGTTATTGCCCTGTTTTTAATTTCTAAGGACATATTAATCACTTCTCATATTTTAAAAAGGTTTTTGGGCAATGATCTCGTGCCACTTTCGAACCAGTGAATCCGATTTCAGTTTGTCCAAAGTTGGAACAAGAGCTTGTTTCATCATCTCAATTCCTTCTTCCATCTCAACAGGCCTTGGGAAAATTAGTGTTTCGGTAAAGCCACGCACAAAAGGGAGATATTCTGAAATGCTTTTCAATTCTTCCAAAGATAATGGAACCTTAACTTTATCTTCATGGATAACTGTAAGCCCTGTATTTTCTATTAATATTTTGTAAAAATCCGGAGTGTGAACAGGCATTCCCTGAATATCTTTGTTTCTTCTAGCTCCGGATATTTTCAAAAAGTTTAGCAGCCAAATACCCCATTCCATACCGGCAGCTTCAGTAGTAAAAGCGCTGTTATAACTTAATAACCCTCCGGGTCTAAGCATTTTAACCATGCTGTCTATTATGTCAGTTTTTGTATCATCGTCTCTTATTTCGTGAATTGCATCGTGGATACTGGTGTAGTCAACTTCTCCAGGCTTTACGAAATCTTTAAGTACATCTTTTAGATTCCGGGCATCTCCCTGCAGGAAAACAAAGCCTACTTCTCCTGTGTTTCGAATCCTTCTTCTCGCCTGCTCAATAGCATAAGGGTCAAGGTCAACTCCGATTGAGAAAACTCGCTTGTCGGTACCAGCTACGATATCTGCCATAAGTCTGGGTACCATGCCATGGCCGGTTGCTACATCAACCGTAATGCTTTGTGTCGGCAAACGGTCGATTACTCTTTTAATCAGATCATGATTTACAGCTTTGTAATTCGGGCCTTCGGCAAAGCGGGCAAAGTTAAATTTTGCTGTCTGTACAAACCCTTCTTCAGGTGGTACAAGTCCTAAATATTCTCCCATAATTTATACTGGTTCTACTAAAATATAAGCATTATGCGATCCAAATCCCTGATTGCCAACTAAAACAACAGGTTTGTGTAGCTTTTTTGGCTCTCCTACGACAAAATTTACACCTTCCAACATGTCAACAGGGACATCCTCCTCGTACTTAAATCTGGGGGATCTTTTTTCTTTACTGGTATAAGCTTGTGGATTTTCCAAATTTCCAATCGGCGGAATAATTCCTTCGTAGGCGGTCCAAACTGCACTATTTAGCGCATCTGCACCTGAAGCGCCGAGCATATGGCCAGTTGCCGATTTTGGGGTATATTCATATATTGCCTCCCTATCATAATTACCATTCTTGCTGCCATTTTTATAAATAAGACGACCAAATGTTTTTTTATAAGCACTTATTTCCGTTCTGTCTCCTAATGGGGTTGAGGTGGCATGGCAGGCTATACAATCCGGCACCACAATCTGACCTCTTTCTTCATCAATAAGCAGCATTCTGGTTAATTCCCGGGCCTGTATATTTGAATCCGGTTGGGTTGTTTCAGCATTTGCATCATTCCAGACATGATGCCTGTTTATCTTTGCATAAATGGTTAACCCCATTTTTTCCGCCCAGTCCCTTTGTGCTAAAACTACCGCACCAACCCCAGAAGAGGCTAAAAATCCATCTCTTCCGTCATCAAAAGGTCTGCTGCAAGCGCCGGGATATTCATTTCTTTGAGAGAGCGCCCGCACTGCTGTAAAAGCACCGATTACCAGATCTTCTTTAAGTGACGGTACACCCTCAACGCCACCGGCAACAGCTACCACATATCCTTCCCTGATTTTATCAATTGCCATAGCTATTGATTGCGATGAAGAAGCACAGGCAGCATTCAGTGTTAATGGAAATGAACCTGGTAAGCCCAGCGATTGAATAAGACGATAATTAGGCTGTTCCGGAAACATGTTTGTTGCCATTCTTGGCCTGATCCGGCCGGGCCCTGAGGATTTTATTATCTCATGCATATCTATGGAGATATCAGCAGGTCCGTAGCCGCTTGCCATCATGACTGCAACTAAATGAGTTTGAAGCATTTCACTGTTAAAAAATTGCCCGTCATCCCCCAAAAGCCCGGCATGTTTTATTGCAGCTCTTCCAGCTACAATGTTAAGCGCTGCATTATATGATAGTTCTTTTCTTCTATCCTTTTCATTTGGATGCAAAAAATCATAAATACTTGGCACTTTTTCAACTACTGGGTCACCAGGTCCATAGATATCAGCGAGAGGAGCATAAAATCTTGTATAAGGATTTCTGAGTTTTGGGTCCTCTGCAGATTTCATCATTTTAACAGGTGCAGATTTTCCTTCCAGCATTGCCTGCCTGGTCTGGAATGCATCACCATGAGGGGTAAGCTCGGCAAAACCTACAACTACTACATCTCCATAATAAGGTTTTCTGCTGACTATTCTATCTTTCGTATTAAGACTTGCTACTGCCAACTTTGATTCTATTGTTCTTAAAGCCATTATTTTAACCCCC
>JACPEY010000070.1 GCA_016183245.1 Candidatus Daviesbacteria bacterium | reverse complement strand
TTGATTAAGTTGAAAGTTGATTTGGGCGAAGAAAGCCCTAGGCAGATTTTGGCAGGGGTAAAGCAATGGTATAAATCTGAGGAACTGGTTGGTAAACAGGTAGTGGTGGTGGCAAATTTAGAACCTCGTATGATGATGGGGGTTGAATCTTCCGGTATGCTTCTGGCAGCAGATTCAGAAGATGGCCCTGTTTTTTTGACAATCCCTAAAGAGGTTCCTCCCGGCACAAAAATCCGCTGAGTGATTGAGTAGCAATTTGTGCTTTGGTGTGCTAAAATTCCCTTTATCATGGCAAATGGTAAAAGAAGAGTAAATTTTGATAAAAAGATTTTTAATAAAAAGATTATCTCCATTTTTAAAGGCTTGATTGTTTATGTCCTGATTGCCCTGGCAGCTTTAATATTTTTCTACCAGGTTTCAGGCGGGCCTTCCACTACTAATGATGAGGTGCCGATTTCCCAAATTGTGAACGATACCAAAGACGGCAAAATAGAAAAGCTGTCTTTGGAGGGGGATAAGGTGATTGCGCAAATGAAGGGTTCTGATCAGAAACTTATTTCTCACAAAGAAGCCGGTGAATCTATCTACAAAATTTTGGAATCATCCGGAGTTGATCCCAAAACAGTCACTATTGAAATAAGAGATTTATCTATACAGCAAGCATGGATCGGAATATTGTCAGCGATTTTGCCAATTCTGATTTTAGTTGGTTTGATGTTTTTCCTTTTCAAAAATGCCAGGGAAGGGGCCCAGGGAATTTTTTCTTTTGCCCAAAGCAGAGCCAAGCTTTTTACCAAAGACTCTCCGCAAATTAAATTTGCCGATGTGGCAGGGGCTGAGGAGGCAAAGCGGGAACTTTCCGAGATAGTGGAATTTTTAAAAACCCCGGATAAGTTTAAGGCGCTGGGGGCGAGAATCCCTAAAGGGGTGCTTATGGTTGGTCCGGCCGGAACCGGTAAAACATTACTTTCGCGGGCAATTGCCGGGGAAGCAGGAGTGCCGTTTTTCTCTATCGCCGGATCAGAATTTATGGAAATGCTGGTAGGAGTTGGCGCAGCCCGGGTCAGGGATATGTTTGCCCAGGCAAAAAAAGCTGCACCGTCTATAATTTTTGTAGACGAGATTGAATCAATCGGCAGGCAGCGGGGGATGGGAATTTCCGGCGGACACGATGAAAGAGAGCAGACTTTAAATCAGATCCTGGTTGAGATGGATGGTTTTACCCCTAATGACCGGGTAATCATTATTGCCGCCACCAACAGGCCGGATTTACTGGATGCGGCGCTTGTGCGGCCGGGCCGTTTTGACAGACGCGTAGTGTTGAGTTTACCGGATCTTAATGAAAGAAAGGCCATTATAGAGCTGCATATGAAGGGCAAGCCTTTTACCAAAGATGTTTCAACTGAAAAGCTGGCAAGACGGACTGTTGGTTTTTCCGGAGCGGATTTGGCCAACATGTTAAATGAGGCAGCGATTTTG
This sequence comes from Candidatus Daviesbacteria bacterium, assembly GCA_016183245.1. Lineage (GTDB taxonomy): Bacteria > Patescibacteriota > Microgenomatia > Daviesbacterales > UBA10151 > UBA10151. Next base: position 8,521 of record JACPEY010000070.1, on the reverse strand, counting down.
GCAGCCAGGGAAGGAAAAACTGCTATTGATAATAAGGATCTGGAAGAAGCTGCCACTAAAGAAAAACTAGGGCCGCAAAGAAAGAGGATGCAGTCTGAAAAGGACAGAAACCTGGCAGCATATCATGAAGCAGGGCATGCTATTGTGGGGCATTTTTTGAAAAACGTTGATCCTGTTCACAGGATCTCTATAGTTTCCCGGGGAATGTCAGGAGGTCACACTCTTTTTCCTCCAACAGAAGACAGGTCAAACGAAAGCAGATCCCGTCTTTTGGAACAAATCACGGCTGCTTTGGGAGGACAGGCCGCAGAAGAGTTAGTTTTTAAAGATATTTCAACAGGTGCAGCTTCTGATATTGAAGTTGCCACCAATATTGCCAGAGCCATGGTGACTCAATACGGTATGTCAACATTAGGGCCAATTAGTGTTACTCCCCGGCCAATGTTTGGAGCATGGAGAGGATTGGATGAAGGCGGAGATCTGTCGCCTAAACTTCATGATGCTGTGGATTCAGAGATTAAAAAAATAGTGGATTCCTGCTACAAAAATGCCCAGGATATTTTAAAAAAATATAAAACAAAACTGGATGCTGTTGCCAAAGAGCTTTTGGAAAAAGAAACCTTAGAAGGCGAAGAGTTTGAGGGTATTGTAGGGAAGAAGAAAGTCTCTTAATAATTTATGGAAGCAAAAGAGCATCTTCGCTGGCTGCTAGAGGATCATAAAGATAAAGTTCCTAAAAAAAAGGTTCATCGCGGCAATTATAAGGTTAGAGGGAACTGGTTCCAGGGGGTGATTGGTGATTTGGAAGAGTGTATAGCAGATGGGGGGATTGGTGATCCTCATGTTATTGCAGAAGCTCAAGGCTTTATAGACGAATACTGTCAGCACGATTTTGGGCAAAGAACAACTGTAAAAGATATCCAAAAAGCCAACTCAGTAATTAGAAAAGTTTTAGGAATTGAAGAACCTGCTTAACGGATTTTTGTGGGCAAAGGAATATTTGAGTTAAGTTTGGAGTCTAATAAGTAGCGGTAGTCCTTCGTTCAGCATGAAATACATGAATAATCTTTTCTCCGGTTAAAAGTTCAAAGAAAATTCTGTACTCTCCCACTCTTCTGCGCCAGACATTTTTCTTGCCGGCCATTTTTTGGATGTCGCCGGCAAAAGGATCCTGCGGCAAGGTTTCAATTACGGCAATGATGCGCCGGGTGTAATTTTGCGGGATCTTTTTAAGTGTTTTTGAAACTGCCGGATCAATCTGTAAAATCCAGCTTATTTTTGAGTTCATGCAAGTTTAGAACCTGCCCCTTTTTTCTGTTAAGCCGGGCTTTTTTTAAAGCCTCGGAGACTTTTTTAGAAGGTTTGAACTCATAAATTTTTTTCAAACTTACCAACTCTTCGTATTCTTCAAGAGGTATCACAACTAATTCTTTGCCGTGGGTTAATTTGTAGGGAATAGTGACAGTCATGAGTGTATCCTACCTTAATTTGACCTTTTCTGTCAATCTTTTTTAGCAAAAAGAACCGAAAAAATTTGACAATTTAGGTTCAGAAGGTTTACACTTATCTTTGGCCGGAATTTGTGAATACCAAAACACAAGAAGCAACCTGTATGGCAATACAAGTACCCAATATTAATAATCTAGCTGGTTATTCCTTTGTAATAAAGGGAGTTTCCGTAGCTTTGAAACAAAAATGAAGAGAAATTAAAATTCAAAATTCAAAAGTCAAAACTTACGGAAACCCCGATTAGTCGGGGTTTTTTAAAGGAAAAATTATGATACGATCTAAAAAACGGATGAATTTTATACAAAAAATATGGCTTTTAATGAAGCCCTTTCATAGGGATTTTTATTCTATTGTCCTGATCACTGTTGTCTTTCAGATAGTCAGGATGGCTGCTCCTTATCTTTTTGGAAAAATTCTGGATCTTATTATTTCCACCAGCGGATTTTTAACACTTCAGACAGCCTCCTTTGTAATCGGAGGGTTAATAGGGGTAAGAGTTTTGTCTTTGGTAATTGATTATGCAATAGATATTGTTTTGGTCAGGCTTTTATGGAAGTCAGAGCAATATGTCTCCAGGCAAACTTTTAATAAGTTGCTGCAGTTGTCTTTAGACTATCACGAGAGGGAAAATGCCGGCAATAAAATCAATATTGTTAATAAAGGCCGGGATAAATTAATTGACCTATTGGCTACTTACGGCTGGAGTTTTCAGCCGGTGGTGATCCAGCTTATTGTCAGTGCAGTTTTGATGATTTTTGTCAACTGGATTTTTGGTATTATCTTTGCTTTATCTTTAATCCCGTTTGTTGTTAATATGTTTAAAACTTACCAGGGTACTCAAAAGTACAGATCAAAACGTCATGATGCATATGAAAGGTCAAGCGGTGAAATAGGGGATACATTAACTAATATTACGGTAGTCAAGGCTTTTGCCCAGGAAAGACGGGAAGCTGAGACTTTTTCCTCAATTTGGGACGAAATCAAGGCTTTTTCAGTCAAAGAGTTTAAATTACACATGATTAACGGATTTTTGAGGAGTTTAAGCATAGAGGCGATGTATGCCATACTTTTAATAGTCGGGATTTTTGAAATAAGGGCAGGGATAATCAGCGTCGGCAGTTTGGTATTTTTAATCTCTTTAACAGAGAGGGCATATTCTAATATTTTTCAACTTGGCTGGATTTATGAACGGGCCATTGATGCTGCAGAGCCGGTTGACAGGGTTATTTCTTTGTTGTCGGAGAAGCCGACTGTTGTCAACTCATCAAATGCTATTGTGCCGGAAGATATTGTCGGTAAGGTAGCTTTTGGACATGTTACTTTTGCTTATCGTAAAAAAAGAGTTTTAAAAAATGTCAGTTTTACGATCCCGGCCGGTTCATTTACCGCCCTGGTGGGTAAATCCGGCGGCGGGAAATCAACTATTGCCAAGCTTTTGAGCCGCTATTATGATCCGCAAAGCGGGAGTATTACAATTGACGGCAGGTTTGATCTGCGTGATTTGGATCTGGATACTTACAGAGGCAAAACTGCTGTAGTTTTTCAGGATTCTCCTGTGCCGAATAGAAAAATCTGGGAAGTAATAGCTTACTCTGCAGGCCGGGCGGGATTTGCTGAGGTAAAAGACCGGGTGTATGAGGCAGCCAGGCAGTCTTTTGCAGATGAATTTATCAGCCAGTTGCCTGACGGGTATCAAACCCTGGTCGGGGAAAGGGGGGTGAAGTTATCAGGCGGGCAAAGGCAGCGTTTGGCAATTGCCAGGGCTTTATTTGCCCGGCCAAAAATACTGATTATGGATGAGCCTACTTCTCATTTGGACGTACACTCAGAAAGTTTAATCCAGGAAGCCTTGAAAAACCTTTCTCAGGAGAGGTCTTTTACCAAAATTATTATTGCCCACCGGTTGTCAACGGTAAAGAATGCAGACCAGATTCTGGTTATGGAAAAAGGCCGGATAGCGGAGAAGGGAACGCATAAGGAACTGCTTGCAAAAGGCGGTGTTTATGCCAAAATTGTTGCCCAAAGCGAGCTAAAAGGATAGAATAGGATAAATGAAAGTTCAAAATTCAAAATGCAAAATTCAAAATTATGGTAATCTGCCATGGCGGACTTTTAACTTTTTCATTGTATTTTTGACTTTTAACTTTTGCCTTTTAACTTTACCCGCTCCGGTTCTTGCTCAAGATGGTAATATTGGAAAATCTCAGATTAATGCATCATCTCCTTTATACTTTTTAAAATCCCTCCGGGAAATTTTAGAAATTAAGTTTGCCGGCACCACCAATGTCAGGGCTTATCGTACTTTAGAGTTTGCTACCCGCAGGATAAGGGAAGTTAATAGTTTGGTGAAAACCTCCAGGGAGGATTTAATTGAACCGACACTGGTAAAGTATTTATCAGAGCTGCAGGAGCTTAAAGGTATAACCAATATCAAAGATGAGGATATGGTAATGCGGGCGAGCCAGGTCTCGGGACATATGGAGGTTTTGCAAAAGATCTACAGCCAGGTTTCTGATCCAAAAGCTAAAAGATCTATAAGGGCTACTATTCATAGTTTAACAGCCTGGGAGCAGCAATTTATTGACAGACTTGATTTGACTAAACAATCTGCAATTGCCCAAAGGATGACAGGGTCAAAGCTCTCAGCTTGTAATTTTTTGTCCAAAGAAGCAAGCGCTTCTGCTTTAAATGAAGTTGAAAAAGCAGTTCTTGCAGAAAGAGCTCAAAAATGCCTGGAGCAAAGCCCCAAATAGATCTTGCTATAATTATCCCGACACTTAACGAGGAGCATTTTATAGGCAGGCTGCTTGATTCAATTGCTGCCCAAACTGTTGCACCGGAAAAAGTAGTTATAGTTGACGCTTATTCAAAAGATCAGACAATCCGGGAAATTAAAAAAAGACAGGGTAAAATTACTCACCTGCAATATTTTCAAATTCCTCAAAGTACAATTGCAAAGCAGCGTAATTTTGGGGTGAAAAAAACAATTTCTGATCATCTTCTTTTTTTAGACGCAGATATGGAGCTTAGGGAGGAAGATGTTTTGGAAAGATACTTCAAAGAAATTCAAGAAAGAAAGCCGGATGCAGCTGCAGCCACTACTTTGCCTGATGTAGAAGGCTGGAAAAATTCAATTTATTTTAAAGCTGAGGATCTGGCATTTAAAATTACCCGATACTTCTGGCCGGTAATTACAGCCCGTAACCTATATATGACCCGAAAAATATTTAACCAGGCAGGCGGCTTTGATGAAGAAGTAAAAGTAGGCGAGGATCAGGAACTGGTTCAAAGAATTGTCAAAATGGGGGGCAAATTAATTTTTCTCGAAACAGTAAAATTGCATACCTCGGTAAGAAGGGTAGAACAGGAAGGCAGAAGAAAGTATGCTTTAAAAATGATTTTATATGGATTAAATATTATTCTTCGTGGTCATAAGAAGAGTAAAATAGAGTATGAGTTTGGTAAGTTTAAAGACTCTTAAATATCTGCAAACCTTTAATCTTTCGTAAAATGGCCGAATTTGTAATTGAAAATGTTATTTCTTATCTGTCCGATAAAAATCAAATGAAGTTCTATCCCAATATACTGGAGGGCAATTTTAAGCCTGCCTTCCTTGGATAGCCTGCGCACGGACACAGGAACTTTATAAGATTTTAAATAACCAAACCTGCTGATTTTTTTGGCCCGCTTAAGATAATCATGGTCTTCTGCCAGAAGAAGCGATTTATCAAACCCTTTGATGGCAAGATGGGTATTCTTCTTAACAAAAATACAACATCCCGGCAGATGGGGATGGAATTTTTGTGTTATTTTCATATACTGGTTGGCAAATTGGTGTAGAAATTTATCAATTGTTAAATTCGATCTGGGAGTTAAAAAACAGGAAGCTATATCAAGCCGCCGGTCAGCCATTTCCCTCATTGTTTCTTCTAAAAAATAGTGCGGTAAAGTGACATCAGCATCCAAAAACAGCAAAATGGGTGAATTGGCATGTTTGGCTCCGTTGTTTCTGGCTTTGGCAGGCAATCCTCCTTCCACAATTTTGCAACCGAATGACCGGGCAATCTTTCTGGTGTTGTCAATTGAAAATGCATCTGCCACAATTATCTCTGCTGCAGATAAAGATTGATTGTGCAGAGAAGTAAGCAGTTGAGGCAGTGAACGCTCTTCATTAAAGGTGGGGATAATAATGCTTACAGGCAACTTCATTTTTAGATAATTCTATTCTACCAGAATATTGCCAGCAGTATGAAATAAAGGCTATTATTTATGATATGGCAAGATTTTCCAAAAGAAGAGGAAGTCATCTGTGGATATTGGTAATTGTAATTTTTATAATAGCTTTTGCTATAAATACAGTCCTTGGAAGCAGATACTCAACTTCGGAAACGAAATTTGGGGTGACTTTTTCTCCTAAGTTTGCCAGGTATTTGAAACTGGATTGGCAAAGAACTTATGTTCAAATTTTAGACGGCCTTAAGGTCAAAGATTTGCGGATCCCCACTTATTGGGATATTTTAGAGCCGCAACCGGATCAGTTTGATTTTATGGAGACAGATTATATGCTGGATGAGGCAGGGAAAAGACAAGCCAGGATAATAGTAGTTGTAGGTGCAAAGCAGCCCCGCTGGCCTGAATGCCATATTCCCGTTTGGGCAAAGAAGCTGACAGTGACAGAGCGGAAGGAGAAGCTGTTGCAGTTTATAGGCAAAGTAGTGAAGCGGTATAAAGATCATCCTGCAGTTCGGGCCTGGCAGATTGAAAATGAGCCGCTGCTTTCTTTTGGTGAAGGCTGCGATAATCCGGATACAGGTTTGCTTAAAAAAGAAGTAGAATTGGTTAGAAGTTTAAGCAATAAAACTATAATCATGACAGATTCCGGAGAACTGGGTTTTTGGGCCACGTCAATGTCACTCTCAGATGTTTTTGGGACAACTTTGTACCGGCAGGTTAATGATAAATTTTTAGGATATGTGACTTATCCTTTGCCGCCGTATTTTTATATGATTAAATCAAACTTAGTCCGAAGTATTTTTGCCCGGGGTAATAAAAAAACAATCGTTGTGGAGTTTCAGGCTGAACCCTGGCTGGCAGATGGAATTTTTGTACCGGCAAAACAACAATCTGAGCATTTTACAAAAATGAACTTTGAAAGGAACATAAATTTTGCCAAAAAAACCGGATTTGATGAAATTTACCTTTGGGGGATAGAGTGGTGGTATTTCATGGATAAACAGGGATACCCCGAATACCTGGAGTTTGCAAAAACCTTATTTAGATGAATACAGTTGATACCAACTTTAAACATTATAATGCTCTCTGGGCTTCTTCTTATTTGTTTTCTCCTTCGCACTGGGCTCATTATTCCATTATTCTCGCGCTTCCTCACAAAAGATGTCTTGAAATTGGGCCGGGGACAAAACCCAAAATACCTGTCAAAGACAACTATTTTTTAGATATCAGCCCTGTTGCGGTTGATAAACTTAATCGGAAAGGTGCAATTGCAAAAGTTTCAGACCTGCAAGGCAGTTTGCCTTTTTCTGATAATTTTTTTGACCTTGTTTGTGCTTTTGAGCTTCTTGAACATGTTCCGGCTGACAAAGAGTTGCTGATTGAAATAAGAAGGGTATTGAAAAAGGGCAGTATATGCCTTCTTTCTTTTCCTATAAACATGAAGTTTTGGAACGATTTTGATAAAGCAGCAGGACACGTCAGAAGGTATGATCCGGATAAATTGAGCCAACTTTTTGAAGATACAGGTTTTTCCATCATTCAGTATGCAACCATACAATCACCCTGGCCCTCAAAGTTTGCAGGGAAATTATTGTCAATGCTTTCCAAATATTCCCCTAAATTGGTAGCAGTTTTGCAGGATTTTCTTGATCTGCTTCCGAATGCCTCCCTTAGAAAACCGCTGTCGTTGAAGCGTTGGAGTAAAAAATTACCTCCCGGTGTATATAATTCCAGTACAATTTTTCTCCTGCTTAAAGTTTCTTGACAGGTATGATGAAATCAGGTGCAGCTTACAGTGCAAAGACTCTGTCTTTGTTGTTAATGATAAGTGACACCAATTCATAGTGCGGTCGCATATTAAAATGGTACGGGGTATTACTTGTGAGTGTTGTTTATGGTTTTTTAATTACACCAATGTCTTCTAAAATCCCATTTGCGCCTTCCTCCCAATCTTTCATGGGGAGGCGCATTCCGGCAAAAGCTCCTAAAAACATACCCCAGCCAACCAGGGCTTGTTTGGTTAGTTCAACCCTTTCTTCTAAAGGAAGATCAATAATTTCATCACCTGTTTTCTTTTTGAGGGTTTTTGTATGTTCCATTAAGAATCTTCCCAAAAGCATTTCTCCAAGCCTTCCTTCTTCGGGTGCAAATTTCCAGTTGTCTAATTGAGTCTCTTTTGTAGGGAAATTGCTAGTTATTGTATGAGCGAAAAAGGCTCCAAGCACTTCTCTGGCCAGCCTATTAGATTCAATCCCTGCCTGACGTGATGCCGTAATGGTTCGGGCAGTAGGATCATCGCTTGCTCGAGCTAATTCGTAGGCTGTCCACCACGCTGTATTTATTTCGTGTGATTTCTCTTCAAAAGGACGCGCTTCTTCTTGAGCTCTTTTTTTAATAAAGTCATCTTGTGCCCGAATCAATTCTGTAAATTTTGCAGTTAATTCCTCTGATAATCCTCTAATCTCTTCTTGTCCTTTTATTTTATCCCCCTCGAATGCCTCCCTTGATTGACCGGATAAAAGGTATCTGATTTGGTCAAATATACTCAATCCCGGATCGCGATCACCAGCGCTTGCACCTTCTTTTTCTGTATCGCTCATATTTGTGATATTATCACCTTTAAAAATTATGGTCAATCATTTGTACAGGATGCCTAGATAACGTACACTTCTCCTTTCTGTGTTTGTTGGTAATTATAGACATATTCAGAGGGGGTTTGGTAGTGGATGGCAGCATGGAATCTTCTGTTGTTGTATTTGTCATTGAACATTTCACATCT
>JACPEY010000071.1 GCA_016183245.1 Candidatus Daviesbacteria bacterium | reverse complement strand
CAGCTGGCGGACTTCCCACGGTATTACCATTTAATTGATCTTTTTCTAAAGGTTCCACCGTTATGAGCTGGATTCTCTCCGATAATTACTCATCGGAAGGCCCAAATTGAGCCTTGTGTGCAGCCGTTACACTTCCCCGCGTGCATATTGTAGCATACAATATACTTTATGTGGTGTGTTTATATTCTTCTTTGTAAAAACGACAGCCTTTATACCGGAATTTCAAATGATGTCAACCAAAGGTTTGCTGACCATAAAAACGGCAAAGGCGGCCGCTATACCCGCTCCCACAAACCTGTTAAATTAATTTATCAGGAAAATTGTAAAACCAAATCAGGGGCTTTGAAAAGGGAAAGAGAAATAAAAAGCTGGAACAGACAAAAGAAGATTAAGAACCTTAATCTCAATTTTTAGTTTGCAGGAATCACAAACTGAGGCAGTCGACCCCCTCCTTTAAGCCACCAGAGCACCGGCGGCTCCCCCATGGGTTCCCAGTTTTCCTCTGTAGGATAAGCCCCTGGGGTCCCATATATACCAGACGGATCAATAGCGGTTCCTCTAGTACCATCTTTGTTCATTCTAGATACCCTGAGCTCAACTCCGGGCCTTTTCCAACTTGTTGAAGATCTTCCCTGAGGAATTGGCCCTTCACCAGGATTATATTCGTCAAGTTCAGTTCCAGAAGTTCCAACCCAACCTAAAAGCTCCCCTTCTCTGACTTTTCTAACCATCGAATATTTTAATAAATCATCAAGAGGCAAATTATCATTTGGAACAACAAGCCCTGTTTCTTTATAAAACGTTGGTTTGATAAACTTAAAACTACCTGCAAACCTCGACATCTGGCCAAGCTCTACAATATATCCCGGTTTAGGGTCAAGAACCACAAGCCGCACAAAATACCCTCTTCCTCTCCCAATAGGTTCACCCCTGTAAGTCATTATGCGGTCTTGTAAATCTTCAAGCGGGGAGATCTCATAAGAAGCAAGTGCATAGGCTTTCTTGACTGGACAATATAATCTTGTTTCAGGAGGCACTTCAAATCTGATAGTCTCATTACGCCATGCCCCGGTAATATCTACTTCCCGCTCGCCGGCATAAAATCCGCCATCAACTCTATATGGAACTCTTAATTCCGACTCTTTAAAGGGTAACTTCAAAAAGGGAGAAAGCGGTTCGTAGTGATATCCATTTCTGTCTCTTTCGTATCGGGCTTTTAAAGTATCATCAGGCAACCCTAATACTTCTTTCAGCTTTTTTGATGAAGTGTCCTGTTCAAACAGTTCTGATAATTTATAAGCAAGCCCGGAGGTAGATAGTAGAGCTCCCAACCCTACCAGATATTTTAAAAATTCCCACCTTGTTACCCCCTCTTCATCATGTCTAGGTCTGCGAGTTCTTCTTTCCGGATCAATCATGGAAGGATACTAACATTCCCTAATAAAAAACTCAGTGAGAATTCTTACACTTTTGTTTGGAGATTTTACTTCAGAAAAACTTTAAGCCAGCCTAGCCAGTTTGGCAATCTTACTTCCAAGGAAGAATTTGTCCCCAGCACAGATTTTATCTTTTCCTCCGGTATTACGACTATTGTCTCCCCTTTTTTGGCAAACCCTAATTTATTCCTGATTTCTTCTTCTAAAAATTCAGGTGATTGAATTTGAGCAAGTTTATTTTTTAGCTCCTTATTTTTAATTTCCAGTTTATAAACTGCATCAGCAGCAGAAGATAGTCTTTCTCCAGATTTAATTCCCCCCATAATCTGAATAATTAAATTATATGCAACTATCAAAACCGCAAAAATAATTATACCTAAAACTATTTTTTTAACCATGCCTTTTTAATATAAGCGAATTCTCACAGATTTGGTAACTATTCAGAGTTTCCCAGTAAATTGTCATTCCGAACCTGCCTGCCGGCAGGCAGGCGTAGTGAGGAATCTCAAGATTAATCTAGAGATCTTTCGCTACGCTCAAGATGACAAAATCTCTGGAAGAAACTAACGTCTTACCAGATTTGTACTTGACAAGTACAATCCTATAACATTATAATAAGTATTATGATTTCTTTGAACGATGCACACCAGCAATTTATCGGCCACCTTAAAGGTAAATCAAGAGCTTCTGCTACTATTTTAGCTTACGGCAAGGATATTCAGCAACTAGTGGATTATCTTGGATCCTTGGATAAAAATAATCCGGATGAAGTTGAAACTGCAGATCTTCAATCTTTTATGGATAAGCTTGCCAAAGAAGACTATACCCCTAAATCAATCTCCCGAAAAACAAACTCCACCAAAACCTTTTTTAAATTCTTAAAAAGTTCAGGTTTAACTGTTAACGATCCGGCTATCGGTTTAGAACACCCCAAATTTGAAAATAAACCTCCAAGAATCCTGACTCAACTGGAATACCGCAGTTTAAGAGATGCAGCCCGGGCAGATATTAGAATGCTGGCAGTAATAGAGTTACTTTTACAAACAGGTATTAGAATCGGAGAGCTGGCAAAACTCCGTGTTGAAGATATTGACCTTGAGAATTATTCTCTCCATGTTCCCCCGTTTGAAGATACCAGAGAAAGAATAATCCCCCTTAACAAACCAGCCGCAGAAGCAATTAAAAATTACCTTCCTTTAAGACCTAAGACCCCGAATCATGCCCTGTTTGTAACCAAAACCGGCAGGCCATTACTTATTAGAAACATCAGGACAGCCATTGACAGGTACTTTAAAGTTGCAGGCATAAAAGGCGCTAAAGTTAATGATTTAAGGCACACCTGGGTAGCTTTCCAATTACAATCAGGAGTCCCCATGACCATGGTTTCAAAACTCGCCGGCCATAAAAGACTTTCCACCACTGAAAAATACCTGCAATTTATCCAGGGCAAAAATGTTGAAGGCAAAGTTAAGCTAGAAGAACTTTAATCCTCAGTTTACTCTAGAGGCGGAATGACATGAATTTCCTGACTTGTATGAACAGGGTCTGAAGTTTCTGAATCTGCAATAAGCACACGAAAACCATCCCGGCTTGCCAAATAAATTGTAGATGGCGGGAATTGTAATCCTTCCTGGGTTATTATTTGAACTGTTGATTTTGGTTCTATATTCCTCAGCGTCTCCGCTATTACTCTCTCAACAACTCCATTGCTCTGATGTCTCATGACACGAATATCAAAACCAAAGGTTTTTAATTCTTTTATAAGGGGGGGTACTTTTCTGATACGCTCCATAGTTTTTATTATAACACAAGGTGGGCGGACTAGGATTTGAACCTAAGACTAAGTGTAGGCCCGGAAGGAATCGAACCCTCATCAAGTGTGTATAAGACACTCGCTTTACCACTAAGCTACGGGCCTGCAAGGCTAATTGTACCAAAACTTATCATTTTTTGCTCTGTCATCCTGAGCGATTAGCGAAGGATCTCTCAATTTATTTGAGACACTTCTGGAACTAATCCAAAAATTACTCGTTTCACCAAGCCTGACTTATTTTCACTCGGAATGACAGAGTTATTTGGATAAATCTTTGAATTTAGGATTTATTGTTTTTATAAGAGCAATTTTCTTTTTTCTGGTCCAGCCTTTAATTTTCTTTTCTGCAGATATGGCATCTTCAATTCTACCGAATTCTTCAAAATAAATGAGTTTGTTTAAGTTATATAAAGATGTAAAACCTGGAATTAATTTATTTTTATGTTCCCACATCCTTCTTTCTAAATTATTTGTTACACCGGTATAAAGAGTGTTCGATTTATTAGTCAGGATATAGACAAAGTAGGACATTACTAAAAGTATCTCACATTCGTGAGAGATTCTTCCCCGCCCTCACTGCCTCCGGCTGAGAGGCGGGTCAGAATGACCGAAAGAAGAAGTTATAACCTGGCTCTTGAGGCTAGCTCGCCTTCTACCTGTACCATATCCCGGCCATATTTTAACCTGGACAGTTCCCTGATAGCCTGGCCTATTTGCGGATTTAACATAGCCTTCCACTTTTTCATATCTTTGGTAGTATCAAGGGAAAATGGCACCACCGGCTCACCGCTTACAATAGTTTTAATATAAGCATGCGGAGATTCCACATTAACCAAATCTGCCTCAGAAAAAGTGGGAGAAAATTCATGCTGCAGATAATTGGCATCTGTTACTCCAACCCGAAAACCAATGATAGTACCGACATTTCCAAATACGGCATTTTTTAAATCCTCACCGATTTGGCCGATAAACTGATTAGCCACAATCAGATTTAACCTATATTTTCTGGCCTCAGACAAGATATCGGCAAAAGTGTCTGTGGCAAAGTTTTGAAACTCATCTACATAAAGATAAAAGTCGCGCCGCGCCTCCATTGGTATATCCGAACGGGACATGGCTGCCTGTAAAATTTTAGGGACTAAAATCAATCCCAGGAAGTTAGAATTTTCCTCCCCTATCCGGCCTTTTGACAAATTCATAATCAAAATCTTCCCTTCATCCATGACTTTACGAAGATCAAATGAGGATTTTGATTGACCGATGATATTTCTCATCATTTTATTGGTAACAAAGCGGCCGAATTTGGAAACCGTATAATCCAAAACCTCTGATTTATGAAAGTCAGTAGTTTGGGCAATCTGGTCTGTCCAGTAACGCCTGACCACAGGATCTGCTACTTTAGGCAAAAGTTCCCGTACAAAGTCAGCATCAGTCATGAGTCTCACTACTTCTATAAAAGTAGCACCGGGTGATGACATGGCAGTTAACATGGCGTTTCTGACACCATGTTCAAACCGGGGACCGATAATACCTGTTTTATTCGGGTCAAACAGCTTATACATCAAACCGATGATGGAGGCGACCACAAAATGTTTCTGTTCTTCGCTATATGCCTCAAGCATATTCAGCCCAAAGGGCCGGAGCATGTCTGACGGGTCAAAATATATTACATCTTCAGCCCGCTGCGGCGGAATAAGCTGCAACAACTCCTCTGCCGCATCTCCGTGCGGATCAATAAAACAAAGCCCTTTGCCGGCCAAAATATCCTGCAACATCAAAGTTTTCAAAAGCTCTGATTTACCGGTACCGGTCCGGCCGATAATATACATATGTCTGCGCCTGTCATCTTCTGATAAATATACCGGCCGGTCAACGCCGCGGAAAACTGACCTGCCCAAATACAGACCGGAAACCGGAATCTTTTCCGGGGCCGGCGCCCTTTTGGATGAAAGCCAGTCTATATAAGGAGTCTCTATGGATTTGTTGGGAAAATGAAAAATCGATGCCAGCTCATCAGGGGATAAAACCGACCCCTTGGAATACCTGGGCATATAGCGGTATATAAAATCAGTCAAAAACCCTTTTTCGGAATAAACTTTCCCACCGGAAAATCCGTTGTACGGGCCGGAAAATTGCTCAAAAGCAGCCTTAATATTGGTAAGGTGCGCTTTGGCAGATTCGGAACTGGTGCTTGAAGTAGCAATCCTGACACTAACATCAAAGCCTGCTTTAGATAACTTTCCTTCCACCGCCTCCAACTCTTTAGCATCAGGAGGAGACTTGGGGTTTTTCTCATCCCCGGGATCTTTTTGCTTTTTTAACCACTTCTTGCCCAAATCTTTCCAACTGCTTCCCGCAGGAGAAATCATCAGTTGAATAGCTGCTCCCTCACCAGGCTGCATTTTGGCCAAAGCTGAGGTTAAAGCAGACAAAGGATCTGTAGGCAGATCCCGGAAAGTTTTAATAGGAAAATGATCAGCGCTTTTTAACTTCAACTGGGCATATGCAGTTTGGCCGGTTTCGGAAAAAATGTTATACTCCGGCACTTCTTTAATTTCAGCATCAGGGTATGCTCCGTGAATTTGTTTTTCTATCAAATCCTGCAAAGATTTATGGCAGGATATAAAAAAGCGGATAGATTCATGCAAAGCCACAATCTCAAAAGATAGATGCGGCTGAGGAGTAAACGCAGACATCATCCCGCCGGATTTTCGTAAAGATGCAAAAGTGGAAAAAAATTGCTCGGCAGCATCAATTTTGATCTCGTTGCCGCGGGGCATCTTGATTTGTAAAAGGACAAATTTTAAAGACTCTTTCTCCCGTTCCCGGTATTTAATCCAGCCCACCAGGTATTTGCGCAAAAATAAAAAAGCCCCGACTCCCAAAAGTATCAACCCCAAAGCTGCAAATGCCACTATTACTAAGCTTGTTAAATCCGGTCCTGTTGTTTGTGTAACTTCCATAATTTCTTTGATTGTTACGCTGCTTGCTGCCCGAGAAGTCTTCTCTTCAATGCTTTTACGGCAGCTATCGAGATTGGCAACTTGCCTCCCTTACTGACAATATTGACTGTACCGGCTTCACTTTTACCATGAAATGCTTCTTCAAAATGAGCTCCAGTATAACGTTTTGCATTCCCAAGCTCTTCTGTGATTTTTTCTTGTAACGGTTCATCAATAGGATGTAAAGATTGCGGCGGGACTGATTGACCCGTTATCTGTCCTACATGCTTTGCCACTTCTATACGCATTTTCGGAGCATCTTCATCCACCAGATGAATCACTCCTTTTGGAGCAGGTTCATTCATAACCCTATTATCTCATATTCCAGCTATATGATAAATATAACCTTACCAAGAATTTTTGATTTATCAATTGCCCCAAAATTTCTGCTGTCAGTACTACAGTTTTTATTATCACCTATCACAAACGTACCACGACTCGCCCGGCGTAGCCTTGGCGAAGCAGGGCCGGAGGATATTTGTACGCGCTTGATAATTTCTCTCCCTCCATGTTCAACTACAACCAAATCACCTTTTTTGGGTCTTGAGAAAATATATGCCCAGTTAAAAACCAGCACATCCTGGCCTGGTTTTAGGGTTGGAAGCATACTGTTGCCGAAAACTTTGAAGCGGGAAAAAGGGGCTTTCATAAATTTTCAAGTACCAATTCTCAATTTTCATTCAAATTCCAATTTAACAATTTTCAAACACTAAAAATTGATTCATTGAAAATTCATTGTAAATTGAAAATTATTTCTTAGTTTGTTCAAATATACCGGCAATCTCATCCACCGCCTTAATCAACTCCATCGCTTTACCCTCATCTACCCCTCTTTTATTCTCAGAACAAAGCTTGGCAGTTTGCCAAATTAAGTCATGAAGATCTGGAAATTTCTCCAGATGTTCACTTTTAAAATAATCTGTCCAGAGAATTAATACTTCTCTTTTGCAAAGCTCAGCATGTTCTTCTTTCACCATTACCATCCTGACAAAGTTATTTCTAGCATTCACATTGTCATTCTGAGGCGAAGCCGAAGAATCTAATTCTTTAATTTTTTGCACCATGGTCAGAACGGTTTTAGCAGCCAGTTGTGCCATGTGAGGGTCATAAATCCCACAAGGTATGTCGCAGTGTGCGTATACCGGCCTTGCTGGAAGCAATTTAGATATAAAATTTATAACCATTATAATTATTATAACGATTATAACAGTTATAATAGTTATAAAATCTTAAGAAATTTGTAAGAGTTAGATACCGTTTCCTTCTGTCGGTAATTTCATATGTTCCAAATATTCTTCAACATCAAAAGCTGCTTTACAGCCTGCTCCGGCTGCTGTCACTGCCTGTCTGTATCTGGGATCTGCTGCATCTCCTGCAACAAAAACCCCGGGGATTTTGGTATGAGTTTCATTTTCCACTACTATGTACCCTTTTTCATCTAACTCCAGTTGTCCTTTTAAAAAATCCGTATTCGGTTTGTGTCCTATTGCAATAAATAACCCCTCAGCTTCCAGCTCTCTAGTTTGACCATCCTGGATATTTTTTATCCTGACTCCTGTAACTTTTTCTTCCCCCAACACCTCTACCACTTCACTGTTTAAAACAAATTCCACATTGGGCTTGCTTTTGACAAGCTCCTGCAAAGCAGGCTGGGCCCGCAACTTATCCCTTCTGTGCACGACAATCACCTTTTTGCAAAGCTTTGATAAATAATTAACTTCCCTCATGGCAGTATCCCCTCCGCCTACCACTGCCACGACCTTGTCTTTGAAAAAAAACCCATCGCAAACTGCACAGGCAGATACACCTTTTCCCCTAAGTCTTTGTTCAGATTCTAAACCCAGCCACATGGCAGAGGCTCCTGTAGCCAGAATCAAGCTGTTAGAATTTAAAATTAAGCTTTCAGTTTTAATTTTGAAAGGCCGCTCCTTTAAATTAACTGAAATAACATCTTCACTGATAAATCTTGTATTAAATCTTTCGGCCTGCTTGCGCATTTTATTCATCAAATCAGGCCCCTGAATGCCTTCCGGAAATCCCGGAAAATCATCAACATCTGTTGTAAGTACCAGCTGCCCCCCTGCTTCCCTTCCTGCAACCACTAAAGGATTTAAACTACCGCGGGCGGCATATATAGCAGCTGTTAAACCGGCTGGTCCGGAACCAATAATAACTAATTTCTCTATTCTGGAGTTTTCCATGTATATAACTTAATAATATTAACACCAAAATATATAGAATTAAGCAAGCTCATTCTTATCTCCTTGTTGAACTTGGAGTAGAAATTCTCGGTCTTGCAGTTGCGCTTGCCTCTTTCACTTTTGGTGTGGCAGACGGGCTGGCCGCTAATGTTGGCTGTACTGTTGGTATTGGCGTTGGTGTTACTTGCACTTGCTGTTCTATCGTAGGAGAGATAGATGACTGGACCCGGCTCCTAAGCCATATCAGGTAACCCGCGATAACCACCAGCACCAGTACCACCATCACTATTGAAACATTCCTGTTTATAAAACTCACCTCCTCCGGGCAAGTGCACTAATCTTAAACTTTTTATCTCTGAAAAATCAACCCTTCGATTACACTCAGGGCTGAACTCTTCGAGCCTGAGCCTCAGAGCCGAAGGCCTGAGTACGCCGAAGGATCAATATGGAAGCAGAAAATCCAGCTGCTGCTCCTAATAGGGCTCCACCTATAACATCTGACAGCCAATGTTCCCCCAAATATACTCTGGTCAATCCCATTAAAAAGACCAACAAAGCAAGAAAAAATAAGGCAATTGATCTGAAAAAGAGATTCCTTGAAGAAAAAACCATCATGGAAGCAAAAATTGTAATAATAAAAATTGTCCTGGTCATGTGTCCCGAAGGATAAGAAAAATCCGTGTGTACATAAAAACTCGGCAAATTGGTAGACAAAGCACTCCTATGGAAAAACAGCGGCGGACCGGGATGGAAAACCACCAGCTTGCCAAAAACTTCAGCTGCAGAAGCCGGAACAATCATTAACCAACCTATTATCGGAATCCACCTTTTTTGAAGAAGCGATAAAAAAACCAGCAACAAGCAAAAACCTATTGTTATCTCAGCACTGCCCAGTAAACTGAAATAAGAGAAAATTCCGTCAAAACGCCGGGAGATATGATCCTGCAGCTTAACCATTGTGTCAAAATCAATCTGCTGTAAACGCTCTCTTGCCACCATATAGGAAAAATAAACAAATAAAACGGTAAAAGAGACAGCACACAGGAATAATTTAGTTTTCACCATAGATAATTGTACAGTAACTAACCCGCCTAAAGAAAGTAACTTCAATGGTTTAAAATCGTGCTGGTGGAATGATTGCCTACTTTCTCAGTAACATATTTTAAATCAGCTTGGGTAGCTGCAGCGGCCCTTTTATGGTAAGCGATGTTTGCTTGTCCCCGGGTAACAGCAATAATGTCCGGTTTGATTTTCTGTATTAACTCATCATAAGAGGATTCCAGTTCCATAAATGGCAGCATCACAACATAATCTACGGCTTTTAGAGCAGATAAGACTTTGGCCCGCTCTTTTTGGGTGTGAATGGGCCTGTTTGCACCTTTTAGCTTCTTAACTTTCTCATCACTTTCTAAAATAACAATTAAAATATCCCCTGCTTTTTTGGCTTTTTCTAAAAAAACCACATGGCCCGGGTGCAATACATCAAAACACCCGCCTGCTAAAACAATAGTTTTGTCTTGTTTTTTAAGATTCGGGATAATTTTGACAAGTCTCTTGATTGATAGAGTTTCGCCCATGAAATGAAGACTAATTTACTGCCAGTAGTTTTTCTTTGGCCAGCTTAGCTTCTTTTTTTGCTTTAAGGAGGGTTTCATTTTTGGCTTTCCGGTCAGCGATTCCCTGGTCAACAATTTCCTGGCATTCAGAATCCGGACAAATGGTCATGGTATAGGTAATACTTGAAGCTCCGATCTTTCCTTCCCAACTCTTACCATCTACTCTTTGTTTACCGCATCTGATACAGGGATTACTCATAGAATAAACGGAAGTATACCAGAAAGCACTTATAAAATCAACAATTTGTACAGGATGCCTAGATAACGTACACTTCTCCTTTCTGTGTTTGTTGGTAATTATAGACATATTCAGAGGGGGTTTGGTAGTGGATGGCAGCATGGAATCTTCTGTTGTTGTATTTGTCATTGAACATTTCACATCT